>DASZYM010000478.1:0-17178 GCA_035545355.1 Dongiaceae bacterium | reverse complement strand
GGATTCGACCGCGACCGAGATCCCGGGCGTCTTCGCCGCCGGCGACGTGAAGGACAAGGTGTTCCGCCAGGCGGTCACCGCCGCCGGCATGGGCTGCATGGCCGCACTCGAAGCCGAGCGCTTCCTCGCCGCCCAGGAGCACGCGGAAACCGGCATGGCGGAGGCCGAGCCCGATCACCATGCGGCGTGAGAGGCCGTTCTAAACGGTCTCCGCCGGCTCAGCTCTTGCGGGATGCGAGGTATCGCGCCTTGGTCTCTTCGTTCATCGGGTAGAGGCCCGGCAGGACGACCCCGCGCTTGACCTCGCCGAGGATCCATTCCTCGCGCTGTTCCTGCTCGATGCCGAGAGTGGCGACCTCCTCGACCATGCTGGCGGGAATGACGACGGCGCCGTCGTCATCGGCGACGATGAGATCGTCCGGAAAGACCGCGACGCCACCGCAGCCGATCGGTTCCTGCCAGTTGACGAACGTCATGCCGGCAACCGAGGGCGGCGCCGCCCGGCCGCGGCACCAGACCGGCAGGCCGGTCGCGAGCACGCCGAGCCGGTCGCGCATGACCCCGTCGGTGACCAGGGCCGCAACCTTCCGCTCGACCATCCTGGCGCAAAGGATGTCGCCGAAGATGCCGGCATCGGTGCAGTGGGCCGAATCGGCGACTGCGATGCAGCCTTCCGGCATGGCCTCGATCGCGGCCCGGGTCGATCGCGGCGACGACCAGGACGCGGTGGTGGCGAGGTCTTCGCGCGCCGGCACGAAGCGCAATGTGAATGCCGGGCCGACGATGCGGGTCGAATCCTCCCGCAGCGGGAGCGGACCGCGCAGCCAGACATTGCGCAGGCCCTTGTTCACGAGAACCGTGGTGATGGTGGCGGTGGAAACCGACTTCAGGGCTTTGATCACAGTCTCTCGATCGGTCATTTCGACCCTCCTGCAATATCCATGGAATGGGCGCGGGCGTGCCGGATGCCGCGCGTGCCGTCAATAGCCGTGTTCGCGGCTGAACTCGTTGACGAGTTTCTTGCCGGCGAGAAAGCGGCCGAGATTCTCGATGAAGATATCGACGATGCGCGTGTTCTCGGTCTCGACCGTGCTGGCCGAGTGCGGCGAGACGAGGACGTTCGGCAGATCCCAGAGCGGGTTCTCGGCCGGAAGCGGCTCGGTCTCGAAGACATCGAGCGCCGCGCCTGCCAGCTTATTGTGCTTCAGCGCCTCGATCAGCGCCGGCTCGTCGATCAGGCCGCCGCGCCCGACATTGACCAGGATCGCCGATGCGGGCAGCGCCGCAAGCTCCTTGGCGCCGATCATGTGCCGGGTCGCCGGGGTCAGCGGACAAGCCAGGATCAGCGCATCGACCTGCGGCAAGACCGAAAGCAGGTCGCTGCGGTCGACCAGCTTCTTCACTCCTTCCGGGGCGGTGGCCTGGGACGATCGCTTCGTGCCCCAGACTTCCAGCCCCAGGGCGGCGAACGACCGCGCCAACTCCCCGCCGACGCCGCCCAGGCCGACGATCAGCGCCCGCCGGCCCGCCAGGTCCCGGTTGGCGAAGCGCTCCCAGCGATGCGCCGCCTGCTCGCGGCGCAGGCGCGGCACGTCGCGCCAGAAGTAGAGCAGGCCGAGCAGGGCGAACTCCGCCAGGGGCCTCGCATGAACGCCGGCCGCCGTCGTGAACACGATCGGGCTCTCGAGCAGCCGGTAGTTCCTGAGAAACTCGCCGATGCCGGCGCTGGTGGCCTGGACCCATCGCAAGCGCGGCGCCGCGACGGACAGCTTCTCCGGCGCCATCCAGTCGAAGTCGAACATGATATCGGCCTGGGCGACCAGGCTCTGCCAGCGCGCCTGGTCGGCCGCGCTCAATTGCGGCTTGATTCCGCCGTGATCGGCGGCATAGCGGATGGTGGGCAGCAGCTTCGGCTCGAAGATGACGTTCACGCGATCCGGTGCCGCCTTGGCGATCCGCTCGGCCTGCGCCGCCTCGAGGGGAGTCGCGATGACGATATTCAGCTTCTGGCCGGCAGGTGTGCTGGTCATGGACAGGTCGAACTCCCTCTGCAAAAACCGCGTCGCGTCTTGCCGATCAGCGCGTGCGCAGGCGGCTCAGCCGCCGCCGGATCGGACGATCCGGCAATTCGGCGGGTGATTGATCGGACTTGTTGAAGAATTCCACCAGGATGCGGCCGGCGCTCTCGTTGTGGTCGCGCAGGATGCTTTCCGCCTGTTTCGCCTTTCCGGTCACGATCGCGTCGACGATCGGTCGATGCGTATCGATGATGTCCTTGTGGCTCCGCATCAGGCGGTCGCTCCAGATGAGATAGAGCCGGATATGCTGCTCGATCAGCCGGTACTGCTCCATCAGGCGGCGATGCCCCGAGAGCGCGACGACGAGCTTGTGCAGGGCCAGATCGCGATCGACGACGGCGACCTCATCGCCTTTCTGGCAGGCCGACGTCAGGTCCGACAGCGAGCGATGCAACTGCGATTCCTTGTCGGCATCCAGCGTTTCCGTGAGCAGCCTGGCCGCGAGCGCCTCCATGCTTCCGCGGAGCGTGTAAAGCTCCCAGGCATCGGCGCTGGTGAGGCTGGTCACCGCCCAGCCGGTATAGGGGACCTGCACGACCAGCCCTTCGTTTGCGAGCTGGTGCAGCGCCGTGCGCACGGTGGTCCGCGAAAGCCCAAGGGCTTCGGCGAGCCTGACCTCTGTCAATCGTTCGCCGGGATGCACGCCGCCGCCGATCACGTGATTCCGCAATGCTTCGGCCGCTTCGACTTCGGCGCTTCGCTTCTTGATGGGTCGCAGGCGTGTCATCGCCCTCTCGTCTAACAGACAAATTAATTGTCGACAATTGAGAAGTAAGCCGTAAAAATGAATGTAGTTTCTTGGAGCGCGAGATGCTGTGCGGCGTCGTCGGTGCAGGCAACTGGATGCGATCGGCCCTCCTTCCAGCGCTTTTGGCACAAAAGGAATGCAAGGTTGTCGGCTGCGCGGCCGCCAATGCGGCGGAAGCAGGCGCCTTTGCGCAGGAGATGGGGATCCCGCGTGCTTTCAGCAGCCTCGACGCAATGATCTCCGAAGGCGGCAAGCTCGATCTCGTTGTGCTGGCCACGCCGGATCACGCGCATGCATCGGGCATCGCCGCGGCGCTGAATGCCGGCATTGCCGTCTATTGCGAGAAGCCGCTCGCCAACGACCCGCAGACCGCCAGGGAGCTGGTCGATCTCGCGCGTAAGACTTCGGTCCCGGCCACGGTCGGCTTCTCCTTTCGCTTCAATCCGGCGCTGCAGGCGCTGCAGCGCGATCTCCGGGCCGGGCGATTGGGTGAGCCGTGGCTGATCGAGCTTTCCGAGCACAATCCGCAATTCCATCCCGCCGGCGGCAAGCCGCTGAACTGGAAGGGCGATCCGGCGATGGCGCGGGGCGGCGCGCTGTTCGAGTACGGCTCGCATGTCATCGATCTCGCGAACTGGCTCTTAGGCCCGATCGCCCGGGTCTCGGCGCGCTTCCAGAAAATCCTGCCGAACGCCAGGCTGGACGATATCGCCACGCTGCTCTTCGAATTCCGGAGCGGCGCCACCGGCACGCTGGTCGCGAGCTGGCTGCTGGACGGCGGCTTCCCCGGGATCCGGGTTCGCCTGCACGGCTCGAAAGCGCTGGCGGAGGTCTGGGTGGATGACCGCTTGCCGGGAGGCCAGCGCTATCAGGTGACTCCGACCCTCGATCAGACGCCGGCCGACCAACCCGTCGCGGCGATGGGCGCGGATTACCGCAGCGACGCGGCCTCGCGGCATATCGGGGACTTCGTCGCCCGCGTGCAGGGCCGCCAGCCGGAGCACGGCACCACGCTGCCGTCGCTCGAAGACGGCGCGCATGTTCAAAGCGTCATGGAAGCCGCGCTCAATGCGACGGCGGAGTGGGCCGATGTGAGCTAGACCCGCCGTCCAACACGTCGGAGTTGGCATCAAGACCAACCAGATTTTTTGCAGGGAGTATGCATGGCTATCAAAGATCCCCAGGCTTGGGTCAAGCGCGTCGAGAAATTGTACCGCGCGTATGATGCCGACGGCGTCTCGGCCCTCTATGCCGACGACGCGGTCACGATTGCGGGCAGCCGCGTTCTGGGTCCCGCCGAAGTGCACGCCCATCCCAAGGAGTGGTTCGACTCGCTGGAAGAGTACGAGATCACGCGCACCTTCCGCGCCGCGACCGGCGATATCGTGGTGAGCGAAACCACGGCCAGTTACATCAAGAAGTCCGACGGCAAGCGCTATCGGGAATTCGGCATCGACGTCTATTGGATCAACGATGCCGGAAAGATCTATCACAAGCACACGTCGGAGATCGTCGAGCCATACGACCTTCGGCCGCTGCCGCCGCGGGAGCCGAAGTAATGTCCCGGCGGCTCGAGGGCAAGGTTGCGCTGGTCACAGGTGCTGCGCGCGGCATCGGACGTGCCGTCGCGCGAAGGTTTGCCGAAGAAGGTGCGGATATCGTGCTGCTCGATATTGCGCGCGATGTCCCCGGCGTCCCCTATCCCGGCGCGCGGCAGCAGCAGCTCGACGAGGCCGTCGCGGAGGTCAGGAAGCTCGGCCGCCAGGCTATGGCGCATGTCGCCGACGTCACCGACGGCCGCACCCTGTCCGATGCCGTGGCGCAGGCACAGAAGCAATTCGGGCATATCGATCTCCTGGTCACGGCCGCGGGGATCGATTCCTGGGGCGCCGCCTGGGAGCTGACGGATGATCAATGGCAGAAGATGATCGACGTCAATCTCAGCGGAGTCTGGAAGACCGCGAAAGCCGTTGCGCCGGTCATGATCGCGCAGGGCCAGGGCGCGATGGTGTTCATCGGCTCCGTGCTCAGCCATCGCGCGAATAAAAGCTTCGCGCATTATACCGCCGCCAAGCACGGCGTCCTTGGGCTGATGCGCTCGTTCGGGCTCGAGCTCGCGCAGCATCGGATCCGGGTGAACTCGGTCGACCCGACCGTCGTCTTCACCGACATGGTCATGAACCAGGCCTATCTCGACCGGCTGGGCGGGCATCCCGGCACGACGCTCGAGGAGGCGAAGGCCTATTACCGGAACTGGAATACGCTGCCGGTGCCCTGGATCGAGCCCGAGGATGTCGCCAATGCCTGTCTTTTCCTGGCGTCGGAGGAGGCCCGCTACATCACCGGTGTCGCATTGCCGGTCGATCTCGGCGCGATGCTGAAATGAAGACGAACGAAGCGGTCATCGTGCCTGCGGGTCTGCCGGAAGTGACGTCCGGCGAGCCTCAAGCGCGGCGGTTCGAGGGGCTGGATTGCCTCGTGACGGGTGCTGCCTCCGGGATCGGGCGGGCGACGGCCTTGCGCCTGGCGGCCGAGGGCGGCCGGATCATTGCCGCAGATACCGATCTCTCCGGCGCGGAGCGTACGATCGCCCTCTCCGGCGGCGCCGGTGGCATTGCGGTCGCCCTGGACGTGCGATCGAGCAAGAGCGTCGAGGCGGTCGCCGCGCTGATCGACAAGCGCTGCGGCGGCCTGGACGTCCTGGTCAACAATGCCGGCATCGAGATCCTCGGCACCATCGACGAGACGGCGCCCGAGACCTGGGACGAGATCATGGCCGTCAATCTGCGCGGTCCCTATCTCGTCTCCCGCATCCTGATGCCGCTGATGAAACGCCGTGCGGAGATGCGGGGCGGCGCGGCCATCGTCCACAACGCATCGCTCATGGGTCTGGTCTCCAGCCCCGGCCTGGCCGCCTATTGCGCCTCCAAGGCGGGGCTCGTCTCCCTGACGCGAAGCATGGCGCTCGACTGCGCGCGCGAGAATATCCGCGTCAACTGCATCTGCCCCGGCATCATTCATACGCCGATGCTCGAGCGTCGCTTCGCCATGCAGCCGGACCGCGATGCCGCCTATCGCGCGACCGCGGGGCGTCCGCCGGTCCAGTATCTCGGCCGGCCGGAGGATGTCGCCGCCGGGATCGCCTATCTGGCATCCCGCGAGGCGCGGTTCGTGACCGGCAGCGCCTTGACGATCGACGGGGGCGTCGGCGCCGCATGATCAGGTATGTCGCCGGAAGATTGGCCCAGTTCGTGCCGGTCCTTTTCGGCATAAGCCTGATCGTCTTTCTTCTGGTCCGCCTCATCCCCGGCGACCCGGCCATTGCCGTGCTCGGCAGCCGCGCCACGCCGGAACTGATCGCCAGAATGCGCGACCAGCTCGGGCTGGATTTGCCGCTCTGGCAGCAATACCTCCATTTCCTGAACAACGCCGCCCATGGGCGCTTCGGCATCTCTTTCTTCTACCAGACCGAAGTCTGGGGGATCGTGGTCGCCCGCCTCCCGGTGACCCTGCTCCTGATGGCCTATGCGATCGTGCTCTCGATCGTGATCGCGACGCCGTTCGCCCTGCTCTCCGCGATCCGCCGGGACCGCCTGTCCGATCACCTGGTCAGGATCGGCTTCACCGCGGCGCTCGGGATGCCGGTCTTCTGGTGCGGCATCATCCTCGCGCTGCTGTTCGGGGCGAAGCTGCACCTGCTTCCGATCAGCGGTGCCGGAAACGGCGGCGTCGATACCCTGGTTCACCTTCTGCTGCCGTCGCTCACGATCGCCATCGCCATCTCGCCCATCCTGGTCCGGACGCTGCGGAGCAGCCTGATCGAGGTCCTGGTCTCCGATTTCGTCACGACCGGACGGGCCATGGGGCTGCGCGAGCGCTTCCTGCTGGTGAACTACATCCTGCGCAACAGCCTGCGGCCGGTCGTCACCGTCATCAGCATCAACGTGGGCTATCTGGTCGGCGGGACGGTGATCGCGGAGCAGATCTTCTCGCTCGCCGGCGTGGGATCGCTGCTGATCGGATCGATCACGACCCGCGACTACGCGATCATCCAGCTCAGCACATTGTTCTTTGCCGCGATCGTCGTCCTCGTCAACCTGGTCGCCGACCTCCTCTACATGGCGCTCGATCCGCGCGTGGCGCTCGACTCATGACGAACCCGTCGCTCGACTCGCTGCCGCGCCGCTGGTCCTTGTTTCGAGGCGTGCAGATCCGTCTCGGCAGCCATAACTATTCCTTTGCGGTCGGCATCGTCGGATTCTCGCTGATCGTCCTGGCGGCGATCTTCGCGCCGCTTTTGACCCCCTACGACCCGGTGGCGCTGGATTTCGCCAGCGCGCTGCAGCCGCCGAGCTGGGCGCATCCGTTCGGCACCGACAATCTCGGGCGCGACGTCCTCACCCGCGTGCTCTATGCGGCGCGGATCGATCTCCAGATCGGCGCCATCGGCGTCGCGTTTCCTTTCGTCATCGGCGCGGTCATCGGCCTCTTTGCCGGTTATTTCGGCGGATGGGCCGATGCCTTGATCGGCCGGCTCATCGACATCGTGATCGCGTTCCCGTTCCTGGTGCTGGTGATCGCCATCGTCGCGATGCTGGGCCCGGGCCTGGTCAACCTCTACATCGCGGTCACCCTGGTGAGCTGGGTGTTGTATGCCCGCATCCTGCGCGGCGAGACGCTCGCTTTGAAGCGGCGGGAATACGTGATGGCGGCGACGAGCCTCGGCTTCCCGCATCTGAAGATCATGTTCCGGCATATCCTGCCGAACGCGATCGCGCCGGCGATCGTCTTTGCGATGAGCGATTACGCCTTGGACGTGCAGCTCGGCGCGACCCTGAGCTTCTTCGGCCTGGGCGTGCAACCGCCGACGCCCGAATGGGGCCTGATGATCGCCGAGGCGCGGAATTTCATGCTGACCGAGCCCTGGGTGATCCTGTTCCCCGGCCTCGCCATCGTCGTTCTCAGCCTCTGCGTCAGTCTCATTGGTGACGGCTTGGCCGATCGGGCCCGAGGCCTCCATGTCTAAGGAAGGCCTGATCGTCGAGGATCTCTCGATCTCGTTCGTCCAGCGTCAGTTGGAGGTGGTCACCGGCGTCAGCTTGCGGATCGGCCGGGGCGAGGCTTTGGGCCTGGTCGGCGAGAGCGGCTCGGGCAAGAGCCTCACGGCGCGCGCCATCCTCGGGCTGCTGCCGAGAGGCGCCGTTGCATCCGGCCGGATCATGTTCGACGGGAGCTCGCTGCTCGACCTGGCCGCGCGCGAGATGCAGAAGCTCCGCGGCGCGCGGGTGGCGATGATCTTCCAGGACCCGATGTCCTCGCTCAACCCGGTTCTGCGCGTCGGCACGGCCATTGCCCAGGTAATCCAATCGCATGAGCGGGTCGGGGCCGGGGAGGCACATCGGCGCGCCGTCGCGCTGATGGACCGGGTCGGGATCCGCGACGCGCAGGAGCGCTCTCACGCCTATCCGCACCAGTTCAGCGGCGGAATGCGCCAGAGGATCATGATCGCCATGGCGCTCGCGGCGAACCCTTCGCTGCTGCTGGCGGACGAACCGACCACGGCGCTCGACGTGGTGGTACAGGCCGGCATCCTGCGCCTGCTGACCGACCTGCGGCACGAGAAGGGCATGGGTCTGCTGCTGGTATCGCACGACCTCGCCGTCGTCGGGCGTGTCTCCGATCGCGTGGCCGTCATGTATGCCGGGCAGATCGTCGAGGAAGGGCCGACCTCCGAGGTCCTGTTCCGTCCCCACATGCCTTATACCGTCGGTCTGATCGCCAGCGTCCGGCGCGATCGCGCGGCCGCGCGGCTGAGCTCCATCTCCGGTTCGCCGCCGGCGCCGGGCAGCACATCCGCAGGGTGCCGCTTCGCGCCGCGCTGCCCGTTGGCAATCGATGCCTGCCGCCGCAATGCGATCCCGGCGGTGCCGATCGGCCCCGGCCATTGGGCAAGATGCATTCGCACCGAAGACGCGCAGGCGCTCACCGCCGCCGATTTCGCCGCGGCTCGCGTTCCGGGCGGGGAGCGCGCGAATGTCTGAACCCCTGCTCGTCGCCGAGAATCTCACCAAGACCTACCAGCGGTCCGGCGGCGCCTTCGGCTTCCACCGGCCGGCAAACCCGGCGCTGATCGATGCCTCTTTGCAAATCAATCGGGCGGAGATCGTCGGTGTCGTCGGGGAAAGCGGCTCGGGGAAGACGACCCTGGCGCGCTGCATCGCACTGCTCGACCGGCCCGATACCGGCCGCGTCATCTTCAAGGGCGAGGATCTCACCAAGCTGTCGGGCGCGGATCTGCGCGCCCGCCGCCGCTACATCCAGACCATCTTCCAGGATCCGTATGCATCGCTCAACCCGCGCATGCGCATCGGCGACGTGCTCGAGGAGGTCATCCGATACCATCGGCTCGCGACCGGCCCCGGCATAGCGGCGCGCGTCAAGCAACTGCTCGACCAGGTGGGGCTGCCGCTCTCGGCGGTGTCCTCCTATCCGGCGGCGTTCTCCGGCGGCCAGCGGCAGAGGATCTGCATCGCACGCGCGCTGGCCGCCGAGCCGGAAATGCTGATCGCCGACGAGCCGGTCAGCGCCCTCGACGTCTCGATCCAGGCCCAGGTGGTCAATCTTCTCCTGGACCTGAAAGAGCAGCTCGGGCTCTCCGTCATTTTCATCGGCCATGACCTGCAGCTCGTGAACTTCATCGCCCCGCGGGTGATCATCATGCTGAAGGGCCGGATCGTGGAGACGATCCCGGAAAACAAGTCCTTGCTGGACGCCGAGCATGAATACACGCGCGAGCTTCTGGAATCGGTTCCCCGGCTCGAGAGCCTCCGGGATGGCGGCAAGGGAACCCGATCTTGAGCGGCGCCTCCCGCAGCGGCGTGAGATCGAATGCCGGCCGCCTGGTGACGACGCGGCTGAGCGCATGGGTGCAGGCCGCGGCCGCGAATTGCATCGTCGCCCCTTCGGGTGCGGTGAAGACGCTGCCCGGGCAGGGCGGCGTGGTGACCGGCATCGATCTCGGCGATCGCGCCGGGTCGTGGATCGGCGATCATGTCGAGCCGGGGCTCTCGCTCGGACATCCCGATCCGGCGGCAAATCGCGCGCTGCGCGCATTGAGCTGCGCCGGGAACCCGGTGGTCATGCTGGACGGCCCGGCCGCCGGCGCCAAGGGCGTCGTCTACGGCAAGCATGGCGCCGTGCTGGCCATGTTCGCGCAGGCCGATCTCGCGCGGATCGCCCCGGGCGAGCGCGTTTCGATCGACGCCGAGGGGGGCGGGCTCGCGCTCGACGATGCGCCCGACGTGGTGTTGCACTCCTGCAGTCCCGCGTTGCTCCATCGCTGGCTCCAGGCGCGGGATGACGGCGGACGGATCGTCGTCCCGGTCGCCGCCATCCTGCCGCCGGTCGCCGCCGCCGCCGGGATCGGCATGCCGGCCGCCATGTTCAACATGGATCTCCACATCTATGCCGAGCCGGTCGCTTCGGCCGCCGCGAATCTTCGATTCGGCGACATCGTCGCCGTTCTCGATCAGGACCATCGCTACAGCCGTCGGTTCGCCAAAGGCTGGGTCGCCGTCGGCGTCATCTCGCACGGGGAAGCCGGCGCAGGCGGTCATGGCCATGGCCTGATGACCCTGCTGACCGCGCCCATGGAGCGCGTCACATTGCAGCTTTCCTCCGGCGCTTGCCTCGCAACGCTTTTGTCCGGAGCGCCGGCGTCATGACTGCGATCATGAGATCGCCGGCGGATAATCGCGATCGCCTGGTTCGCTCCAGCGTGGCGGGACGCATAGCGCCGCCGCGCATCTTTCATGAAGCGCTTCCGGTCGATGAGACCGGGCGTCATTTCCATCTCCCCGCGTCCGGCGGCATCGCCTTGGGCGTGCATATGGGCGACCGGGCGGCGGACTGGGTCGCCGATCACCTGATGCCCGGACTCTCCATCGAGGACGAGGGCGACAATCCCGCGCATGCGGGTGCGCTGCATCTCCTGGCCGCGATCGGGAACGTGGTGCGCGACGGTTCCGGCCGAAGGATCGGCGTCGTCTCGGGCAAGCGCGGCGGCATGGCGCCCGGCTTCTGGCCGCCGCAGCTTGTCTCGGTCGAAGTCGCCGACGATGTCGCCCGCGCGCTGACGCCCGGCGATCGGGTTGTCGTGGAGACGGTCGGTCGCGGCCTGCAATGGACCGGTTTCCCGGAGATCGGGCTTTCCAATGTCTCGCCGGCCTGCCTGGACCTGTTGCCGATCCGGCAGGACGGCGACAGGCTGACATGCCCGGTTCGCGCGATTGCCCGCCCGGAAGCCGCGGGACCGGGGCTCGGCCAGGATTCCTGGATTGGCGATCTCGAGATCGCCGGAGACGCATTGTCGGCGGGGACGCTCTCGGAGCTCCGTTTCGGCGATCTGGTGGCCTTTGCCGACATCGATGCCGGCACGACCCGGTTCTACCGGCCCGGATGGATCTCGATCGGCCTCCTCAGCCACGGGCCAAGTCCGGCTCCGGGACACGGCATCGGCATCACGATGCTGATCACCGGGCCCGGCCGGCTTCTCCAGGTCGATATCGGTGAGAGTGCCTCGCTCGGCGCGTCGCTCAGAAAGGCGGCCGAGGCTTTGTAGGAACGTCCAATTCCAGCAGTCGCAAACGAAAGGGAGGTCCAGATGTCTTCGAAACTGAATATTCGATCGGCACGATTACTTCTCGGCGCATGTCTCGTGGCGCTTACCGGATTGGTCTCCGTCGGCGCTTCCGCCGACACGCCGGTGAAGGGGGGCACGCTGGTCGTTGCGCGCCCGGCGGATATCTTCACCCTAGACCCCTACAACACCCAGGACGACCCGTCGATCTTCACCGAGCTCACGGTCTACGACCGGCTGGTCCGCCTGTCCGCGGACGGAAAGGGATTCGACCCCGAGCTCGCCGAGAAATGGACCGTGGCGAAGGACGGGATGTCCGCCGACTTCACCTTGCGCGACGGCGTCAAGTTCTCGGACGGCACGCCGCTGACGGCCGACGACGTCGTCTACTCGATGACCCGCGCGATCGATCAGAAGAGCTCGTGGGGCTTCCTGTTCTCGCCGGTCAAGGCGGTGACCAAGGTCGACGACCACACCGTCCATTTCGCGATGTCCGATCCCTTCGCGCCGCTCCTGCCGGCGCTCTCGACCTTCGCGGCGAGCATCTATTCGAAGGCGAATTTCGAGAAATGGGGCGACCAGGCCGGCAACCATCCCCTGGGGACCGCCGCCTTCATGCTGGATCACTGGACCCAGGGCCAGGAAGTGGTCCTGGTGCGCAATCCCTATTACTGGCAGGCCGGCAAGCCTTACCTGGACAAGGTCGTGTTCCGCGTCGTCGGCGACGACACCGCCCGGGTGCTGCAGCTCAACTCGGGCGATGTCGATCTGGTGACCAATGTCACCGCGAACCAGGTCGACCAGATCGAGGGCGCGGGCAACAAGGTCTACTCCCTGGCCGGCACCGTCAGCGGCATGATCACCTTCAACGAGAAGATCAAGCCGTTCGACGAGATCCCGGTCCGCCGCGCCCTGGCCTATTCGGTGGACCGCGACGCGATCGCCAAGGCGGTCTTCTTCGGGCGCGCCAAGGCGTCCAAGTCGATCCTGCCGAGCTCGACCTTCTTCTACGATCCGAACACCGATCCGATCGGATACGACCTCGATCAGGCGAAGAAGATCCTGCAGACCAGCTCGGTCCCGAACGGCTTCTCGTTCCAGGCCGACGTGCCGAGCGGCGATTCCAGCGTCATGACCATCGCCCAGATCTGGTCCGCGTCGCTGGCGAAGATCGGAATCACGATGAACATCAATCCGGTCGAGCAGACGACCATGCAGGATGTCATCAATTCCGAGCAATACACCGTCGCCATCGGCTCCTGGACCAACGACACGCCCGATCCCGACGAGCTGATGGGCGTATCGCTCGACTACACCGCGCAGAACGGCCACCACAGCAACTACCACAGCGACGAGGCGCGGAACCTGGTGCTGGCGGCCCGCAAGGAGATGGACCCGCAGAAGCGGCAGGAGCTCTATTCCCAGATGCAGAAGATCATCAATCGCGATGCGCCGTTCACCTACACGGTGGACCAGGATCGCCTGTTTGCCGCGCGCCCTTCGGTTCAGGACTTCACGCCGAACTCGCAGGGCAAATACGATTTCCAGAACGTTTGGCTGAAGAAGTGAGGGTGGGGCGGCGAGGGGCGTGACTCCCCCTCGTCGCCCGACCGATCGGGAGAGGTGAAAAATGGCTGCGAAGTATGAGTTGGATTTCAAGGGCAAGCGGGTGGTGGTCTGCGGCGGCAGCCGCGGCATCGGGCGATCGATCGCGCTCGCCTTTGCCGCGGCGGGAGCCGGCGTTTCGATCTGCGCCCGCGGCGCCGAGACGCTGGAGAAGACGCGCCAGGAGCTTGCGGCGCTCGGGGCGAAGGCGCATGGCGCGCCGTGCGATCTTGCCGACGGCGAGCAGGTGACGCGTTATGTCGAGGCGGCGGCCGCGGCGCTGGGCGGCATCGACGTGCTGGTGAACAACGCCTCGGGCTTCGGCATGACCGACGACGAGCAGGGCTGGACCACCAGCGTCGCCGTCGATCTCTATGCGACGGTGCGCGCGTCGCGGACCGCCATCCCCCATCTGGAGAAGGCGGGCGGCGGCGCGATCATCAACATCTCGTCGATCTCGGGGCTGCAGCCGACTGGCCGGTCGCCGGCCTATGGCGCCGTCAAGGCCGCGGTCAACCAGTTGACGATGAGCCAGGCGATCAAGCTCGCGCCGAAGAAGATCCGCGCGAACTGCATTGCGCCGGGCTCGATCGAGTTTCCCGGCGGCTCGTGGGAAAGGGCCAAGACGAGCAACGCCGCGCTCTACCGGCATACGCTCGAGACGATCCCGTTCGACCGGTTCGGCACGCCGGAGGAGATCGCCAACGTCGCGCTGTTCATCGCGTCACCCTTGGCGAGCTGGCTGACCGGGCAGACGATCGTGGTCGATGGCGGCCAGACCCTGTTCACGTGACATCCGGCGCGGCCGGGCGCGGCCGTAATGCCGGAACGGATCATTGCGGAGGGCGAGATGGACACGGTTTCCAGTTGGATCGAGAGCTCGGTCATGGCGCGTCGTGGCGTGGCGCGCGGCAAGGCCGGCGCCCGGCATATCCTGACCGAGGAGAAGCAGGGGAAATTCCAGTATCTCTACGGCCCGTATGCCGATCCGGTTCTTCACATCAAGCCGGGCGACGTCGTGGAGGTGGAGACCCGCGACGCCTATGACGGGCGGATAAGGACCGAGGCCGACCTTCCGAGCAAGGTCCTGGTCCGGCCCTATTCCAATCCGCAGAACGGCCCGATCCATGTCGAGGGCGCGGTGAAGGGCGACGTGATCGCCGTCCATATCCAGAAGATCCTCCCGCGCGGCGCCCAGCCGCGCGGCACCACCACGGTCTCCTCCACTTTCGGCGGGCTGAACGGCACCACCATGACGCCGATGCTCAACAAGCCGCTGGACGAGGTCGTGCGGAAGGTGGTCGTCACGGAAGAGGGGATCCAGTTCAGCGACCGCATCCGCCTGCCGTTCGAGCCCTTCCTCGGCACGCTCGGCGTCTCGCCGCAGATCGAGGCCGTCTCCTCCCTGCAGCCGGATTATTGGGGCGGCAACATGGATGTCCCGGACGTGGCGCCCAATGCGATCGCCTATTTTCCGGTGCATTGCGAGGGCGGTTACGTGTTCCTCGGCGATTGCCACGCGGTCCAGGGCGACGGCGAGCTGGCGGGCGCCGCGATCGAGATCGCCGCCCACGTCACCATCCAGATCGACCTCATCAAAAGCTGGCAGATCGGATGGCCGCGCCTCGAGACGCGCGACTTCATCATGGCCATCGGCTCGGCGCGGCCGATGGAGGACGCGGCCCGGATCGCCTACCGCGAGCTGATCCGCTGGCTGGTCGCCGATTACGGTTTCGGCGAGATCGAGGCCTATCAGTTCCTGACCCAGGCCGGAAAGCTGCGCGTCGGGAACATGGTCGATCCGAAATACTCGCTCGGCGCGTCGGTCTCCAAGACGTATCTGCAATAGCAACATAGAAAACAGGGAAGGACGAAGATCATGCTCAACAGGAACAAGCACGACGGTCATCGCTTCCGGATATTCGGATGCAGCATCGCCGCCATCGCGGCGGGAATGCTCTTGTCGGCGTCGTCGGCTATGGCGGACAGCCCGGTCCGCGGCGGCACGCTGACGATCGGCCGGTCGGCCGACATTTTCACCTTCGATCCCTACAACACCCAGGACGACCGCTCGATCTTCACCGAGCTCACGGTCTACGAAAGACTGGTCAAGCTGAGCGATGACGGGAAATCGGTCGTGCCGGAGCTCGCCACCAAGTGGGACGTGAGCGCGGACGGCCTGACGGCGGATTTCACCTTGCGCGACGGCGTCCAGTTCTCCGACGGCTCGCCGCTCACGGCCGATGACGTCGTCTTCTCGCTGACCCGGGCGATCGACCAGAAGGGATCCTGGGGATTCCTCTTCTCGCCGGTCAAATCGGTGACCAAGCTCGACGACCATACAATCCGGATCGCGATGTCGGAGCCTTTCGCGCCGCTGCTCCCCGCGCTCTCGACCTTTGCCGCCAGCATCTACTCCAAGGCCAATTTCGAGAAGCAGGGGGACGCGGCGGGTCAGCATCCTCTGGGCACCGCCGCCTTCATGGTGGACCACTGGGACAAGGGCGAAAGCCTGGTCCTGAAGCGGAACCCGCATTATTGGCAGAGCGGAAAGCCGTATCTCGACGAAGTCGTGTTCAAGGTCGTCGGGGACGACAACGCGCGGGTCCTGCAGCTCGCCTCCGGGGACATCGACCTTGCGACCGATGTCGGCGCGAACCAGGTCGACCAGATCACCAATGCGAGCGGGAAGATCTATGCCGTGTCGGGCACCGCGGTCGGCATGGTGACCTTGAACGAGAAGGTGAAGCCGCTGGACGAGGCCTCCGTGCGCTGTGCGCTGGCATGGGCGGTCGATCGCGAATCCATCGCCAAGGTGGTCTATTTCGGCCGCGCCAAGCCCGCGCGCTCACCGCTTCCGAGCTCGACCCTGTTCTACGATCCCAATGCCGACGCCGTCGGCTACGACCTCGACAAGGCGAAGGCGCTGCTCGCGAAGAGCTCGGTGCCGAGCGGCTTCACCTTCGAGACCCAGGTGAGCAGCGGCGACACGGCGGCGGCGCAGGTCGCGCAGATCTGGGCGGCGTCGCTCGCGAAGATCGGCGTCAACATGACGATCAAGTCGGTCGAAGCGACCACCGCCCAGGACCTCTACAACACCGAGAAATACGCCATGGAGATTTCCGGCTGGACCAACGACACGCCGGATCCGGACGAATTCATGGGCGTGGCACTCGACTACCAGCCGCAGAATGGCCTGCACAGCAGCTATCACAGCGACGCCGCGAGAAACGAGGTGCTGGCGGCGCGCAAGGAGACCGATCCGGCCAAGCGCCAGAAGCTCTATTCCGACCTGCAGCGCATCGTGAGCACCGAATGCCCGTTCATCTATCTCGATGAGCAGGATCGCCTCTACGCCGCCAGCCCGGCCGTGCACGACTTCGCGCCGAACGCGCAAGGCAAGTACGGCCTGGAGAACGTCTGGAAGCAGTGACCTTCCCTCGCATCCGCCTCTCTTCCCGAAAGAGGGGCGGATGCGCCTTTTATCCGTTCTCCGGCTGGCGAGGTCGGTTCCCCTTGTAGATTGTGAGCCCCGGTGCTCCCGGTTGGCTGCGCCCACCCGAGACCTTTCCGGGATTCGTATGCGGCGAAATCTCATCAACTCGATATCGGCGGCTATCAGCAGAATACCATCGACAACGACCGGCGCCGCGACGTGCCGGGTCGTTTGCTTCACCATTGCCTTTCCGCTGTTACGACGAAAGGACATGACCAAAAGGGGCAGGGAATGCGGTGCGCGTCGATTCCGTTGTATGCTTGGCCCGGCAGAACCTCCTGCATGGGAACCTGGAGATTCCCTCCTGCGTCGTGCCGTTCGGTGCGGGAGGGGACTTCATCTGCTTGGGCGAATATCCTCGCTTCCATCGCGCTGTGCTTCTGGCTCGCGGCAGTCCGCCATTGACTCTCTTCGGCATTTTGTTGACCGCGATGTGCGTCACGCCGTTCTAACGACAGGCGCGTGCTTCATGTTTCCCTCGAGGCGGTCGGACCTGGAGCGGCTTTGCTTCGCGAGGCGCGCCAGCCGCGAGAAATGCGCGATGTCTCTCTATTCTGGGGTCGGGTTGGTGGGCTGGCGGAGGGAGTGGGATTCGAACCCACGATAGGCTTTC
>DASZYM010000477.1:0-7118 GCA_035545355.1 Dongiaceae bacterium | reverse complement strand
TTCTCCAACGCGCCCATCACCAAGCTGGAGCATTACCGCCGCTTCGGCGAGAACGCCGCCACCTATGCCAAGGGCGAGATGCCGGAACCGGTCGTCGTGACCAACCATGGCGAGGCGATGGGTGCCCGGTTCCACGCCCAGACCGCGATCATCTACGCGATCGAGACCTCGCTGACCCAGGAGGGCGCCAAGCCGGAGAATGTCGAGATCAAGCTGCTGGAGGGCGCGGCGTGAAAAAACACGATCATCTGAAGGTCGCCGATTATCCGCTCTCGGAAAATCGCCCCGACCTGATCCAGACCCGCACCGGCAAGAAGCTCGACGCGATTACCGTGGAGGCGCTGAAATCCGGCGCCGTCACCATCGACGACCTGCGCATCACCCAGGACGCGCTCCTGATGCAGGCCGAGATCGCCGAAGCCGCCGGCCGTCCGCGTCTGGGGTCCAACTTCCAGCGCGCCGCCGAGATGGTCGACGTGCCCCAGGACTATCTCCTGAAGGCCTACGAGCTCCTTCGCCCCGGCCGCGCCAAGTCCAAGCAGGAGCTGCTCGACGCCGCCAAGACCTTCCGCGACACCTACAAGGCCGAACGCGTCGCCGCCTTCCTGGAAGAAGCCGCCGAAGTCTACGAACGACGCGGCCTGTTCCAGTTCCGGTATTAGTGATCCGTCATCCCCGGGCTTGACTGGGGATCTCCATCCGCGAGATGCCGAGATCAAGTCCGGGCATGACGAGTGAAGAGGGGATATATGACCACCACCTGGAAAACCCGCAACCGTTCCTTCTATTACGAAGGCGCGCCGGAGCCCGACGATCTCGATCTGAAGCCGCATGAGACCGCGCTCCTGGTGATCGACGTGCAGAACACCTATGTCGAGCGCCCCGATCGCGCCAAGCTCTCCTCGGCCGAGCAGGCGCAATACGACAAGTGGACGCCGTTCCACGCGCGCATGCGCGACAAGGTCATTCCCAACACGCGGCGGCTCATCGATCTCTTTCGCAAGGCCAAGATCGAATGCCTGTTCGCCCGCATCGCCTGCCAGACCAATGACGGCCGCGACCGGTCCTTGAGTCAGAAGATGCCCGGTTGGAACAACCTGCTGCTGCCGAAGAACGAGCATGCCTCGCAGCTCGTCCCGGAGCTGTCGCCGATCGGCGACGAGATCACCGTGACCAAGACCACGGACAGCGCCCTGACCGGTACCAACCTGCGCCTGATCCTGCACAATCTCGGCATCAAGAACGTGGTCTGCGCCGGCATCTTCACCGACCAATGTGTCTCCTCGACGGTCCGCAGCCTCGCCGATGAGAGCTTCAACGTGGTCGTGATCGAGGATTGCTGCGCCGCCGGTACCGACGACCTGCACGAGAAGGAGCTCGCGATCATCAACATGATCTACTGCCATGTGATGAATGCGGACGAGCTGGTCGCGACGATGCGTCTGGGGTGAGCGCGCGGGGTCCTTCTGCGGGTGCTATGAACCGCGTGGGGTTGACTGCGGCCGCGATCTGTCAGCAAGGATACTGTGCCCAAGGGCCAGCCCGCCGACTCTGAGCCGAGACAACCATGTCCCACTTCCTGATCATCGTGCCCGAAACCGATGCACCGCCGGCGCTGATCGGCGAAGCCCTGGTGGAAGCCGGCCACAGCTACGACGCCATCTATCCGACCGAGCGCTTCGCCAGCCACGCGCCGCTTCGTTATCCCGGACTCCCGTCCCAGCCCGGCGACTATGCCGGGCTGATCGTGATGGGCGGGCCGATGAGCGCCCATGACACGGCCGAGCACGCCTTCCTGATGGAGCTCATGGCCCTGATCCGCGGCTTCGGGGTTGCCAAGCGCCCGGTGCTCGGTGTCTGCCTCGGCGCCCAGGTCATCGCCAGGGCTTATGACGGCGAGGTCTTCCGCATCGGCCGCCTCGAAGCCGGCTATGTTGCGATGCACACGACGCCGGAAGCCGATGGCGATCCCGTCTTCGCCGGCATCACTGGCGCCTTCGCCGCCTTTCACACCCACTACGAGGGTGTGCGCAACATACCCGGTGCCACCGTCCTGGCCAGCGGCGGGGCGAGCCCCGTCCAGGCCTATCGCATCGGCGGCACCGCCTATGGTGTCCAGTTTCACCCCGAAGTGACGATCGATGTCGCCCGGGACTGGGTGCGCAAGTTCGGCGCCGTCTTCTGCAAGGACGAGCCGCGCCTGGTTACCGATCTCGACCGCGATTTCGCCAGCTACTTTGCCGGCTCCAGCCGCTTCTGCCGCCGCTTGGTGCAGAACTGGACGGCGCTGGCGGGTTAACTCGCCCGCATCATCATGCCGGCGCCGCTGGCGCGCTCGCCGGTTGTATCGCCTGAAAGGCCCTGTCAAAATTCCCGCTCCTGCAGTCAAGTCCGGATGGCCTTGACTCGGTAGAGTGGCAAACATGGGCGCTGACTAGGTTGCTGTAGCGCCCAGGCTGCCGAATATCCGAATTTGCAGCCCGAAGACCGGCCCGGCTCACCAAGAAGATCCATGGCGCGTCTAAGCGCCGGACCAATCCGAACTGTGCGTATCGCGTGGCGGCGAGAGAAACGCCGCCGTGAAACAAGTTCAACCTTTCGAGGGGGAGGCTTTAGTGGCCAACACAAGTTCCGGGAAATACGAAGTCACCGCCCGGGGTGACCTGCACAAACTCCACAGCAAGGCGATCGGGTTGCCCGGCGTCTTGTTCCTGACGGTGACCGGCGCCGCGCCGATCTCCGCCATGCTGTTCAACGTGCCGATCGGCGTCGGCTATGGCAACGGCTTGGCGGCGCCCGCGGCCTTCCTGGTCGCGACCATCATCCTGCTGCTCTTCTCGGTCGGCTATGCGGCGATGGCCCGCAAGGTGACCGCGGTCGGCGGTTTCTACTCCTTCATCAGCCATGGCATCGGCCGTCCCGCCGGCATGGCCCTGGGCTTCGGCTCGATCGTCGCCTATTGCGTGTTCGAGGCCTCGCTCTGCGGCGGCTTCGCCTTCTTCGCCAACGCCGACGTGAAGCAGTGGTTCGGCGTCGATGTGCCCTGGCCCTGGTTCGCGTTCGCCATGGTCGCGGTGATCTGCGCCCTCTCCTACATGGACGTGAAGCTCTCGGCGATGGTGCTCGGTGTGGCCCTCATTGCCGAGGTGGTGATCCTGATCATCTTCGACTTCGGCGTGTTCGGTCATATCGGCAACGGCGCCGTGGTCAGCGGTGCTGCGGTCAATCCGGCGGGGGCCTTCCAGGCCTTCGACGCGTTCAAGACTCCCGACGGCAAGGATGTGGCCGCGGGCGTCGCCGCGATCGGATTGTTCTTCGCCTTCTGGTCCTGGGTCGGCTTCGAGATGGCCCCGAACTACGGCGAGGAATCCCGCGATCCGAAGCGGATCGTGCCGCTCTCGCTCTACATCTCCGTGCTCGGCCTCGGCATCTTCTACACCCTGACGAGCTGGGCGGCGGTCTCGGCCTATCCCGATGCCAACACCGCGATCGCCAAGGCGGCCAATGACGGCGGCAACTTCTTCCTCGATCCGGCCGGCGCGCTGGTCGGCAACTGGGCCAAGGACCTGATGAGCGTGCTGATCCTCACCAGCTCGTTCGCCTGCGGCATGGCCTTCCACAACACCGCCGCGCGCTACATCTACTCGCTGGCCCGCGAGGGCGTGCTGCCGGGCAAGCTCGGCCGCACCCATCCGAACTATCGCAGCCCGCACGTCGCCTCCAGCACCCAGTCCGTGCTGGCCGCGATCATCGTCGTGCTGTTCATGATCTTCGCCGGCACCAACGACCCGAACGCCCAGGCCTATCTAGCGCTCTACGGCCTGATGGCGCTGATGGGAACGGCGCTGATCATGTTCGCCCAGGCGCTGGTTTCGCTGGCGATCATCCTCTACTTCCGGAAGAACCATCCGGAGGAGCATCACTGGTTCGAGACCCTGCTCGCGCCGGCGATCGCCTTCGTCGCCCAGATCTACATCATCTATCTGCTCTGGGCGAATATCGACTTCCTGGGCGGCGGCTTGAGCTTCGCGCATGCCATTCCCTGGATCGACCTCGGCATCCTCGCGGTCGGCTTCCTGGCGGCGTTCTGGCTGAAATCGGCCAAGCCGGAAATCTACGACCAGATCGGGCGCCTGCTCTACGAGGGCATTCCCGAAAAGTAAGTCCGGGCGGCCGCGCGGTCAGCGCGGCCGCATCTTCCTCCCCAACCGGCGGCGGTCCGCGAGGACCGGCCGCCGGCTTCTCTTGAAATCAGATCGGTGGTCTCATGACTCAATCGCTGCAGGGCAAGTCCGTCATCGTCACCGGCGCCAGCAAGGGTATCGGCAAGGGCATCGCCCGCGTCTTCGCCCAGGCCGGCGGCGCTAAGGTGCTGGTGGTCTCGCGCAATCTGAAAGAGGCGGAGGCCACGGCGAAGGAGATCGGCCACGGTGCTTCCGGCTTCGCCGCCGACGTGACCCGGCCCGCCGACATGGCGGCGATGGCCAAGGCCGCTGCCGATCGCCATGGCGGGCTCGACGTGCTCTGCGCCAATGCCGGCATGTTCCCGCAGGTGAAGCTCGAGGAGATGACCGAGGCGCAATGGGACGAGACCCAGGCCACTAACCTCAAGGGCTGCTTCCTCTCGGTCCAGGCCTGCGTGCCTTATCTCAAGAAGAGCAAGCAGGGCAGGGTGGTGATCACCTCGTCGATCACCGGCCCGGTCACCGGCTTCCCTGGCTGGGCGCATTACGGCGCCACCAAGGCCGGGCAGCTCGGCTTCATGCGCACCGCCTGCATCGAGCTCGCGAAATACGGCATCACCGTCAATGCCGTGATGCCCGGCAACATCATCACCGAGGGCCTCAAGGACCTGGGCGAGAGCTATCTGAAGAGCATGGCGGCCTCGGTGCCGCTGAAGCGCCTGGGCGAGGTCGATGACATCGGCCACGCGGCGCTGTTCTTCGCCTCGAAGGAAGCCGCCTACATCACCGGCCAGACCATCATCGTCGATGGCGGCCAGATCCTGCCGGAGAGCTTGGACGCCCTGGCGCAGGCCTGAGGCAAGGCCGCGCTCTCGGAGCGTCATTCAATCTGCTTGGAACGTCATGCCCGGCTTGACCCGGGCACTTGCGCTTCCGATTGATGCCGCGCATCGACGGCCTCTCCGTCGGGCGCAGCCCACTTGGCCGGCACCAGCAGCAGATCGCAAGGCGGCGACAGGATGAGCGATGTGCTCGTGCTGCCCAGCAGAAAGGTGGCCATCGGAGACCTTGATTCGGATCCGATCGCGATCAAGTCTGCGTTCCGGTCCAGTACGTAGTCTCTCAGCAGCATCTCCGGGGAACCGGCTTCTGCCAGGCACTGAACCTTCCGCCAAGGGACGGCGTCCGCGACGAGCTGCGTGCATTCCTTGAGGAGGTGCTGATAGGCTGCTTCATTGTCGATATGCGCGCTTCCGAGACCTTCCAGGACCGGGCGGTAGGCGTGCAATGCCGCAGTCTTTGTTTGCTCGAACAGGTGAAGGGTCGCCTGGAGGGCGGCGCGTGAGCCCGGCGAGAAATTGGTGCCGACGACGGCTCGTTCGTAGGGCCCGCGCACCGGTCGGCTCGCGATCAGGATCGGAGCCGTGCTCTTGTGGGTCAAGGCCTCCAGGGTGGCGCCGAGAACCGAGCGGGTGAAGCCAAGCTCCCGCGCGATGCCGGTCACGATCAGGTCGCACGATGTCGACCTGGCGATTTCGGCGATCAATTCCGAAGCCGGCCCGCGTCGGACGACGATATCCGCCGCAATCCCGGCGCGGTGAAGATCGGTCAGGATCTGCGATTCAGCGTTCAGGCTCTCGCGGTCGATTGTCCGCCATCGCGGGCCGGATGCGCCTCCGGGCAGCCGTCGTTCGAGGGCGTGAACGACCGTCATCTGCGCATTCCATTCACCGGCCAGAAGGACCGCGCGTTCGAAAGCGCGGTCGCACCGCGCGCTGAGATCGGTCGCGAGGACGATGTGACGAGGCCGAGCCTGCTGCATGGTCATGGACCTCATGCCGATTCCAGTTCCGGAGCATCGATTTCTTCATGGATGTCCGCCGCGTCGTGCCGGCAAGCCGCTTCGGGCTGGTGAAGGACATACAGCACGGTGATCCGTATGGATGCGCCGTCGGGGGCCGTGTGCGGAATCGACTGTCCCTCCGTAAGTCCCAGGATCGCCGAACCCAGGGGCGTCAGGACGGAGATCGCATCGTCATACAGGTGGCTTTCGCCCGGGTAGACAAGGGTCGCGGTCTGCGCCAGGTCGGTGCCCGCGATACGGAATTGCACCCGAGACCTCATGGTCGCCACGTCGGCCGGAATCTGGCTCTCATGCATGAGGATCGATCTTTGCAGTTCACGTGCGAGGATCGCGTCGGCTTTCCATGACCGCTCACCCGCACGAGTCCTCAGCAGGGAATGCAGGTCCCGGAAGTTGCCGATCGTCATCGTGATCGGCGGCAAGCCGGCCGCCGCATGCGCGTACGCTTTCATGGATGACTCCCTCGCGATCTCTGGCGCGCAGGCCCGGCCTATCCAGGCAAAGCGCCAGACCGACGCCCTCGCATCAGCGAGGCTCGGATGTCGTGAAATTTTCGAGGATTGGGATCCGCGGGGCGGGAAACGCGGCCGGATCGGTCGCGATCAGCCCGCGGAAAATTCATCCGCGGCGAGGCACCCGGAGCGTCGTGCAGTGGCAAGGATGTTGATCACGATCCGCATGATCACCAATGTAGGCGTAAGCCCGGAAAATGCAAGGACTCGAGAAGAAGGAGCGGTGCGGTGATCAACTCGAGCGACAGCGGCGCGTTGGATCTGGGCGCGGTTCTCGAGACCGTCCGATCGGAGATTCGGCCTTACTTCGGCAAGGGCCGGGTGGCGAGCTATATCCCCGCATTGAAGCGCGTGCGCGGCGACAAGTTCGGTATGGCGGTTGCATTGACGGACGGCCGCGAGTTCTTCGTCGGCGACGCCGCGGAGGCATTTTCGATCCAGAGCATATCGAAGCTGTTCACGCTGATGCTGGCCATGAGCACGATCGGCAACGAGGTCTGGCGCCGCGTCGGCAAGGAGCCGTCCGGCACGGCGTTCAATTCGCTCGTCCAGCTCGAA
>DASZYM010000476.1:0-2572 GCA_035545355.1 Dongiaceae bacterium | reverse complement strand
CGCGCACCCTGGTCTGCTTGATCTCCTCGGCATAGGTCGTGACCAGCATCTCCAAGGCCGCCTTGGAGATCGCATAGGTGCCCCAATAGGCGCGTGCTTTCCGTGCCGCACCCGAGCTGACGAAGATCGCGCGGCCGGCTTCGGACTGGCGCAGCAGCGGATCGAGGCTGCGGATCAGCCGCCAGTTGGCGGTCAAGTTGAGATCGAGCACGCGCTGCCATTCCTTGGGCTCGATATGCCCGATCGGCGTCAGGGTGCCGAGATCGCCGGCATTGCCGATCAGCACGTCCAATCGGCCGAAGCGCTCGTAGAGTGCGGCACCCAGGCGGTCGATCGCGTCGAACTCGCGGAGATCGAGCGGCACCAGCACGCTGGTCTTGCCGTTGATGCCGCGGATCTCGTCGTCCAATTCCTCCAGCGCGCCGACGGTGCGGGCGATCAGCACCAGATCGGCGCCCTCCTCGGCAAACCGCTTGGCGACGGCGCGGCCGATGCCGCGCGACGCACCGGTCACGAGGGCGATGCGGCCCGCGAGACGTCCCCCGCTCTCAGGCATCAAGCGCGCTCGGCGAGCAGCGAGAGTTGGTGGGTGCCGTCGGTGCCGGTCTGGTCGGTCAGCTCGGTCGGATAATCGCCGGTGAAGCAGGCATCGCAATATTGCGGATGCTGGGGATCGCGCGCCTTGAAGCCCATGGCGCGGTAGAGGCCGTCGATGCTGATGAAGGAAAGGCTGTCGCAGCCGATGAACTCCGCCATCTCCTTCACGTCCATACGAGAGGCGAGGAGCTGTTTGCGCTCCGGCGTGTCGATCCCATAGAAGCAGGAATGCGAGGTCGGCGGGCTGGAGATGCGCATATGCACCTCGGTCGCCCCCGCGGCGCGCATCATCTCGACGATCTTCTTCGAGGTGGTGCCGCGGACGATGGAATCATCGACCAGGATGACGCGCTTGCCGGAAACCTTGGCGCGGTTGGCGTTGTGCTTCAGCTTCACGCCCAGGTGCCGGATGTGGTCGGTCGGCTCGATGAAGGTGCGGCCGACATAATGGTTGCGGATGATGCCGTATTCGAACGGGATCTTCGACGCCTCGGCATAGCCCAAAGCGGCGGGCACGCCGGAATCCGGCACCGGCACGATCACGTCGGCATCGATCGGCGCCTCGCGGGAGAGCTCGGCGCCGATGCGCTTCCTGGCGTCATAGACGCTGGTGCCCTCGATCACGGAATCCGGCCGGGCGAAGTAGATGTATTCGAAAACGCAGAACCGCCGCGGCGACGGCGAGAACGGCTTCATGCTGTGGACGCCGTTGCGGTCCAGCACCACGACCTCGCCCGCCTCGACGTCGCGGACGTAATCGGCGCCGACGATATCCAGCGCGCAAGTCTCCGAGGCGAGGATATGCCCGGTGCCGAGCTTGCCCAAGACCAGCGGGCGCACGCCCAGCGGATCGCGCACGCCGATCACCATGTCGTTGGCGAGCGCCACCAGCGAATAGGCGCCCTCGACCTGGTGCAAGGCATGGATCAGGCGATCCACCACATTGCCGCGCAGGTGGGTCGCCATCAGGTGCTGGATGACCTCGGTGTCGGTGGTCGATTGGAACAGCGAGCCGCGCTTCACCAGCTCGCGGCGGACGGCATAGGCGTTGGTCAAATTTCCGTTATGGCCGACCGCGAAGCCGCCGAAGGCGAGATCGGCGAAGAGCGGCTGGACGTTGCGCAGGATCGTGTCGCCGGTCGTCGAATAGCGGACATGGCCGATGGCGGCATGGCCGCGGAGCTGCTCGACCACCGACTGCCTGTTGAAGCTGTCGGCGACATGGCCGAGATCGCGATGGGCGTGGAAGCGCTGGCCGTCGAAGGTGACGATGCCCGCCGCCTCCTGGCCGCGATGCTGGAGCGCATGCAGGCCTAAAACGGTATGGGCCGCGACTTCATCGACGCCGTAAATGCCGACAATGCCGCACTCTTCCTTGAGATGGTCGTCGTCGAAGGGGTGCGTCGTGAGCATGGTCCGGATCGGCGTCCTTGATGCTCTTTCAAATAGGCAACCCCGGCGAGAATCCCAGTGGGTTTCTTGGGGGGCTGCGGCGGCGCTACTGGGAACTCTCGATCAGCCGATTGAGGTCGTTCCGTTGCGCGTCCTTATACCCCGTTGTGGCCTGTTGTCCATCGGGATTCCCAGCCGGATTCGCATTGGAGCCTTGCGTCTGGCCGGTGTCAGTTCCGGGCGTTCCCGGCGCCCCGGGCATCGGCGTCAGAGACGGCGTCTCGCCGGTCGATCCGGGCTCGGGATTCACCTTATTGATGGTGTCGGAGGCGGCCTTGCCGTCCTGCAAGGTGCGGACGCCCTGCTCGATCGCCGCCTGGCCCTTTTCGATCACGTAATCCGGGACCATGGAGCGGATCAGGGTCGCGCCCCGCTCGACCAGCGGCAGGGTGCGGGCCTCCTGGACCGGCTGCGGCCAGTCCTTCCGGTCCGGCACCACGAAGACCATCAGCATATAGGCACCGCAGACCAGGCAGGCGCCGATCACCAGGCCGAAAACGAAACCGAGCGACCGGTCGAGGGC
>DASZYM010000475.1:0-2895 GCA_035545355.1 Dongiaceae bacterium | reverse complement strand
TGGCGCTCTCCTGCGTCGTTGAGGGAGATGCGGCCAAAGGGTCGCCGATCGATCGCTCTTATGCTCAACCGGCGGCGCGGCCGGCGGTTCATGCGGTCCGATGCCGCGGTCAGCTCTCAGCCGAGCAGTTCGAGCACGGCCGCCGCGACCTTCTCCGGCGCCTCGCGCGGGAAGAAGTGGCCGGCGCGCGGCACGACCTCGCGGCGATAGGACGCGGTGAAATGCGCCGCGGCGCCTTCCGAGAGGAATGGCGGATCGACCTCGTCGGAGGCGCCATGGAACACGATGCTCGGCACCGTGATCTTCGGCTGCAAGGCCAGCCGGCGCTCGATCGGCTCATAGGCGGGATCGCTCGGCGCCGCCTGGTAGCGGTGCCGATAGGAGTGGATCACGATATCGACGAAATCCGGATTGTCGAAGGCGGGTGCCGTCGCCGCATAGGTCGCATCGTCGAACGCCCAGTGCGGCGACCACATCCGCCAGAGCCGGCGGCAGAGATCGTGGCGGTTGGCGGCGAGACCGGCGACGCCGCGTGCCGTGTTGAAATACCACTGGTACCAATAGCGCCATTCGAGGTCGGCGGCCTCGGGGCGGATGTTCTTGGCGATGTCCTGGATGTTGTAGCCGCCGATGGAAACGATGCCGCCGACGCGCTCGGGCCAGAGCGCCGCCACGATGCAGGCGGCGCGGCCGCCCCAGTCGTAGCCGGCGAGGACCGCGCGCGCGATGCCGAGCGCATCCATCAGCTCCTTGAGATCGCTGCCGATGGCGCCCTGCTGGCCGGAGCGCATGGTGCTCGCCGACAGGAACCGGGTCGGCCCGTATCCGCGCAGGTAGGGCACGATCAGGCGGCATGGCTTTGACGACAGCGTCGCGGCGACGCCGTCCCAGGTGCGAACATCGTCGGGAAAGCCGTGCATCAGGAAGACCGGCGCGCCGTCGGCCGGTCCGTGCTCTTCATAGGCGATCTCGAGAACCGAGGTTTGGACGCGCTTGGTTTCGCCGGTCACGATCGGCCTCCTCGGGATTGGACCGTCAGGATTGGTGTCGTCAGGCGCTGGCGGCAGCCGCCACCGCTTTCAGCGTGCCATAGGCCTGGTTGACCAGCTTCAACTGCTCTTCGGCGCTCTTGTCGCCGCCATTGGCATCGGGATGGAGCCGCTTCACCAGATCCTTGTAGCGGGCGCGGATCTCGCCCCAGCTCACCGGCGGAACGAGCTCGAGCACGGCGAGCGCCGCCTCTTCCTTGCTGGCCGATTGCTGCGCGCGTCGGCGGCGTTCGGCCTCGGCGCGTTTCTCCGCCGCATGCATCCGCGCGTTGATCGCGTCGCGCACGTCGTCCGGCATGAACTCGGTCTCATCGACGCCGGCGAAGCGGCGCTTGGCGGCGCTGGTGCCCCAGGAGCCGAGCGGCCAGGTCGGGCGCTGCCAGACGGTGTCGAAGCGCACCTGGCGCTCGATCTGGTCGGTGTTCATGCCGGCATAAAAGTCCCAGCTTTTATTGTACTCCCGCACATGATCGAGACAGAACCACAGATAGTCGTTCAGGTGCTGCGGCGATTTCGGCGCGCGATAGAGACCTTCCGCCTTGCAGCCGGGATGGGCGCAGGGCGTCACTTGGGGCGGCGGGTCCGGGATGTAGTGGCGGCGAACCATCTTGGCAGTATGAAGGAGCGGGTGGCGGCGATGCAAGCGAGCGCCCCCCGCGGGCTCGCTCCGAAGTGTGCACATGGAATTGTTCGATGGAGATGACGGAGATATGGTGAGGCCTCGTCGCTCGGGCAAGTGCCGCGACGACGGTTACATGATCGTCATGTTCTCCGTAACAAAGCCTTCTCTGGAGTTGCCGCATGAATACGGTCAAGCAGCGCATCGAGGCCAAGCTGCAGGCCGCCTTCCAGCCCGCGCATCTGCTGGTGATCGACGAGAGCGCGCAGCATCGCGGCCATGCCGGCCATCGCGAGGGCGGCGAGACCCATTTCCGGGTGGAGATCCGCGCGGCGCAGTTCGTCGGACAGTCCCGCATCGAGCGCAGCCGCGCGATCCATCGCGTTTTAGAAGAGGAACTCGCCGGCCCGATCCACGCTTTGGCGATTTCCGCCGATATACCATGAACTGAACAAATACCCGGTCATTTTTGCCGCGGGCAATGTTTCCTAACATACTAGGATTGAAGCGAAAAACGCTGCAACCTGGTTGACTTATAAAACAATAACATCTAGCGATAAGCGTACTTCATTTGGTGCAGGGATGGCGCCAAGCCGAGGCAAGCTCGGCGGAGAGTTGGGGTCGGAAGTAAAATGGCCAGAAAGCCGAAAGCGGCGATGTTCGCCCGCAACGTGACGGTCGCGGGGCGGCGCACCAGTCTGCGCATGGAGCCCGAGATGTGGGATGCGCTCCAGGAGGTCGCCTCGCGCGAGAATCTCACCTTGCACGACCTCTGCACCGCGGTCGCCAAGAAGCGCGGCCTGCACAGCATGACCGCGGCGATCCGCGTCTACCTGCTGAACTATTTCCGCGCCGCGGCGACCGATGCCGGCCACCGCAAATCCGGCCACGGCAAGAGCGCGAAGTAATTCGGCGCTGCTCGGGTTCGGACCGCGCGCTGGTTCTTGAGCGCTCAGGCTGCATCAACCCCACCTTACCGCCCGATCTCGGGGCGGAGCGGTGACATCGCGCTTCAATGGGTGCCGTTCGTCACGCACGTGATGTGCGCTGAAGGGCTCGCACCCTGCTAATGTCCCCGCCCCAAGATGGGCTAGGGGATGCACATAAGTTGGTGCGTCAGTTTGACTCGGTTTGGGATTATGGGTTCTGGCGGCGCGGGGGTGTGTGATTGTGTAGCGGACACTTTGGTAGTGCCAGGGTGTCGCGATGGGGTTGCAGGATTTAGAG
>DASZYM010000474.1:0-4571 GCA_035545355.1 Dongiaceae bacterium | reverse complement strand
GCGCTGACGCCCCGCGAGATCGTCTCCGAGCTCGACCGTTTCATCGTCGGCCAGGGCGAGGCCAAGCGCGCGGTCGCCATCGCGCTCCGCAACCGCTGGCGCCGGCAGCAGCTCGCCCCGGAGATCCGCGACGAGGTGATGCCGAAGAACATCCTGATGATCGGCCCGACCGGCGTCGGCAAGACCGAGATCGCGCGGCGCCTCGCCAAGCTCGCCCAGGCGCCGTTCCTCAAGGTCGAGGCGACCAAGTTCACCGAGGTCGGCTATGTCGGCCGCGACGTCGAGCAGATCGTGCGCGATCTCGTGGAGATCGCGATCTCCATGACCAAGGAGAAGATGCGCCGCACCGTCACCGCCAAGGCCGAAGGCCTCGCCGAGGACCGCGTGCTGGACGCTTTGGTCGGCAAGGACGCGTCCGCGGAGACGCGGCGGAAATTCCGCCAGATGCTGCGGGACGGCGAGCTCGATCAGAAGGAGATCGAGGTCAGCGTCAAGGATACCGGCAGCGGCAGCCTGCCGACCTTCGACATTCCCGGCATGCCCGGCGCCAGCATGGGCATGATCAACCTGAACGAGGTGCTGGGCAACGCCCTGGGCGGGCGGCAGAAGCCGCGCCGCATGACGGTCGCCGATTCCTACGAGGTGCTGATCGCCGAGGAGAGCGAGAAGCTGCTGGACCAGGAGAAGGTGACGGCGGAATCGATCCGCGCGGTCGAGCAGCACGGCATCGTCTTCCTCGACGAGATCGACAAGATCTGCGCCCGGGCCGAAGGCGGCCGGATCGGCGCCGATGTCAGCCGCGAAGGCGTGCAGCGCGATTTGCTGCCGCTGATCGAGGGCACCCAGGTCTCGACCAAGCACGGGCCGGTGAAGACCGACCACATCCTGTTCATCGCCTCGGGCGCCTTCCATCTGGCGAAACCGTCGGACCTGCTGCCGGAGCTGCAGGGCCGCCTGCCGATCCGGGTCGAATTGAACGCGCTCAGCCGCGAGGACATGAAGCGCATCCTGGTCGAGCCGGAAGCCAGCCTCATCAAGCAGTATGTCGCGCTGATGAAGACCGAGGAGGTCGCGCTGGAATTTGCCGATGACGCGATCGAGGCCTTGGCCGACCTCGCCACCGAGATCAATGCCAGCGTCGAGAATATCGGCGCCCGCCGGCTCCAGACCGTGATGGAGCGCCTGCTGGAAGAGGTGAGCTTCACCGCCAGCGAGATGTCGGGCAAGACCGTGCGGATCGACGGCGCCATGGTGCGCGACAAGGTGGCGCCGCTCGCCAAGAACGCCGACCTCTCGAAGTTCATCCTTTAAGCAGAGTCGTCATGCCTGGGTCCCGTAGCGAATGTCCGCATGCGCGGAGGGCCCGGCAATGACGCGTTCCGGTCAGCGCATCAGCAGCCAGACCGCGGCAACCAAGCCGACCACGATCCGGTACCAGCCGAACGGCGCCAGGCCGAAGCGGCCGACGAAGCCGATCAGGCCGCGCACGACCGGGATCGCGACGATGAAGGCGGTGACGAAGCCGAGCGCGATGATGCCGATCCCATTGGTCGTCAGCTCGTGGCGCGCCTTCCAGAGATCGAGCACCGTCGCGCCCAGCATGGTCGGGATCGCGAGATAGAAGGTGAACTCGGTCGCGGTGCGGCGATCGACGCCGAGCATCTCGCCGCCGAGGATGGTGGCGCCGGAACGGCTGACGCCGGGAATCATGGCGAGGCACTGGCAGAAGCCGATGCCGAGCGCCGTCGTCAACGGCAATCCCTCGACCGCCTTGTAGCGCGGACGCGGCGCGATCCGCTCCAGCGCCAGAATCAGCACGCCGCCGACGATGAGACTGATGGCGACGACCCAGGGCGAGAACAGCACGTCCTTGATGAAATCATGCAGCAGCGCGCCGATCACCGCGGCCGGCAGGAAAGCCACGATCACCGCCAGCGCGAAGCGCCGGGCGCCGGAATCGGTCGGCAGTCCGATCAGGACCTTCCAGAGCCGTCCGAACGAGAACACGACGACCGCGAGGATGGCGCCGAGCTGGATCACCACGTCGAAGACCTTGCCGAGATTGTCCTGAAAATTCAGCAGCTCGCCGGCCAGGATCAAATGGCCGGTCGATGAAATCGGCAAAAATTCGGTGAAACCCTCGACGGCGCCGAGGATCAGGGCGGAGATCGTATCGTGATTCATGGAGGCTCCCGGGACGGACCGGACGAGCCATACGCGAAGCCGCCGGCCAGGGCAAGATATCGGTCGGCGCAGAATGATGCGGAAAGTTTGCCGGCAGCTTACCGTCCGATTTGTTTCAAAATCGCCTTCAAGGCCGCTTCGTCCAGCGCCTTGATCCGCTGCTTGAGACGGTTGGCGACCTCGGTCGCCAGCGGCGACAACCCGCGCGTGTCGATGCTGGGTTTCGGGTCCGAGAGCTGGGCCAGCGCTTTCAGCTCGTCCACCTCCTCCCAGGCCAGATTGAAATAGGCCGCGACCTGCTGCACGAAGCCGGGTTTGGGCTGCGCGCGATGCCCATGCTCCAGCGCCGAGAGATAGGCCGACGACACCTTCAACGCCCGCGCCATATCCTTGAGCGCGCGATTGTGCTGGGTACGCAATTGGCGGAGACGCGCGCCGAAGGGAGTCATGCTGAACGCGCGCCCCGAAGCGCTGCAGCAGCCCAGCCGGGTACGTTCTCGCACGTCCACACGCATCGGCCGGCATCGAGGCGCGCGATGAGGCGTGGGACCGCAGAGTTGTCGACCAGCCTCGCGCGGTGGGCGAACGACAGCGCGACCGGCAGGTTTGCCAAGCTCCGCGCATAGCGGCGGTGGATATCGGCAGGGGGAACGTTATGGCCGCCCGGTGCCACCCGCGCGGCGACCCAAAGCTGATTGAGGTTGGGATTATCCAGGCAGAGAAACGTCAGGTCGATTTCGTAACCGAAACGACGAGCCGTCTCCAACTGATAGCGGCCCGAAAGCGTTGTCTCGAGCGCAAATGTCGCCCTACGCTTCACCATCACGCGTGACACCGAAATCGTATCGCGCGCAGCGGCGATTTCTGCCGAACCAGCCGTACGACCCGTCAGCTCTCGCGCTTTCGGATCGGCATTGACGAACATCATTCCGCGAAGCGTCGGATCTCCCTCCGCGAACGTGGTCTTACCCGAACCGTTCGGGCCGGCGAGAATGTAAAGTTGGGGTCGAGAGTCGCTCAGGCGGCGTGTTCCGCAGGCGGATCGATTTCCTGGAGCCGTTCGATCCGCGTGACATTTCCATCGGTGCGCAGGCGAACGGTGTACCAGCGACCCGTCGGCGCGTGCTCCACCATCACACGGGGATCACGGGGATGGGCGCCATAGACCGAATGTCCTTTGGCCAGCAAATCGGCGCAGGCCTCTTTAAGGATGGCAATAACGCTGTCGTCTCTGGACATGCCGCAATCTTACATCGGATCGCAGGGCATGGCCAAGCCGGTCACCGCCGCTTCTCCCGGTCGCGTTTGAGCAGCACGTAAAGCGCGCCTTCGCCGCCGTGCTGGCGCTCGGCGTAGTCGAAGGCGAGGACGTGGCGGCGCAGGCCCGGCTCGTTCAGCCAGCGCGGGACGTTCTCCTTCAGCACGCCGGATTTCGAAGCGGTCATGCCCTTTCCGGTGATCACCAGGACGCAGCGCTTGCCGTCGGCATGGGCATCGGCGAGGAAGCCGCGGAGATCGTCATGGGCCTGCTGCTGAGTGCGGCCGTGGAGGTCGATGCGGCCCTCGATCGGCAGGCGGCCGCCGCGGAAGCGCTCGGCCTGGCGCTTGTCGATGCCGACGGCGAGGCCGTGCGAGAGTTCGTGATGCTTGACCGGCGATGGTGAGGGCGGCGGAGGCGGCGGCGTCTTCGCTCCGGACTTCGCTTTTGGTCTGGCGGCCTTCGTCGCCGGTTTCTCGGCGACGCCCGTCGGCGCCGGTTCGGATTTGCGCCGCCGCTTCAGCGGGGTCGCGGTCTTCGCCACGGACTGCCAGAGCGCCCGCTCTTCCTCGCTGATCGGGCGGCGTGCCATCGGGGCTTAGCTGGGCCGGGGCTGATCGACCAGGATGATGTGGAGCCGTTTCGGCCCATGCGCGCCCATCAGCAGGATCTTGCCGATATCGGCGCTGCGCGACGGGCCGGTGACCAGGCTGACGGTGCGCGGGATCGCGCCGTTCGAAAGATCGGCGCCGAACTTTTTCCGCAGGGCCGCCCAAGCTTCCTCATAGGTGCCGACCAGCTCGTCGCGATAGACGACGGCGATGTGGGTCTCGGGCAGGAAGTGCAAGGTGTTCGGCGTCGGCGCGCCGGAATGGACGACCAGAGTGCCGGTCTCGGCGACACCGGACAGCACGGGCGTCACCGAGGCGGGATCATGGCCGTCGCTGGCGCCGCTGCTGATCTCCAGCAGCGGCTGGCTCTTCCAGTCGAGCTCGGCGACGCGGGGATCGGGCGCCAGCTTCACCTGCGCCGGCAGATTGCGGCCTTTCAGGTATTCGGTGACGGCGGCCGGGATGTCCTTGGCGCTCGCCACTTCGGCGACGGTGGCGGAGGCCGCCTCCGCCTGCTT
>DASZYM010000473.1:0-6101 GCA_035545355.1 Dongiaceae bacterium | reverse complement strand
CCGCTGGCGCTCCTGCATGATGAACGGGATCTCCTGGCGCCGGTCGCGCAGCCGCGAGCGCTCGACCTGGATGCGGGCCACGAACTCTTCCTGCACGCTCTTCAGATGGTCGAGCTTCTCCTCCACCAGATCGTGATAATGCGCCTGGGCGTCGCGCAGATGCTGCGCGACCTCGCCATAGCCGGGATAGGGCTCGTCCCAGAGCCAGCCTTCCAGCATCACGATCATCGCGCTGAACACGCCCAGCATCACCATGATCGCGGACTTGATGTCGCCCAGCGCCCAGGGGTCGTTGCGCATCATCGGAATGACCGCGGCCGCGGCCTGCGCCGCCGGCATGCCGCTCTCGACCGCCGCGCGATAATGCGCGAGCGAGAAGTTGATCAGCACCACGCCGCCGAGGCAGATCGCGGCGAAGACCAGGCCGAGCAGGGCGCGCATCGGGCTGCGGTGGATCGCGTTGGTCCAGCCCCAGCGCCCGGCCGAGAAGCCGAGGCCGAGATTGAGCAGCGAAAACAGGATCGCCACTGTATAGCCGCCGGCGATGCCCAATTCCTCGCCCTCGCCGAGGATGACGGCGTTGGGCAGGGTCTCCGCGGCGAACAGCAGCACCAGGATGGCGACGAAGAGGAAGTGGCCGCGCGGCGGATGCGCCGGCCGCTTCAGCCGGTTCTCGCGCTTGAACGTCTCGAGCGCGCGCTCGCGCTCGATCACCTCCTTGCGCGCGACCCGCAGGTCGCCTTTGACCGCGAGCAGCATCGATTCCATGTCGCTCTCGGCCTGGCGGGCGAGCACGCGCATGTCGACCGCCGCGCCGGCGACGTCGGCCGAGCGCAGCCGCTGCTCGTAGGTCGCGATCTGGTCGTAGGTCCGCGCCTGGTCTTCCGAGGCGACGGTGCGGATCGTGCCCTCGATCTCGCGCTCTACCTCGTCCATCGCGGCGGAGCTGGTATCGGGCTGGTTGACCCGGCCGCGCTCCTGGGCTCGGGCGCGCAGGTCCATGCGGTCGATCAGGATCTTCGGGTCGATCTGCAGAAATTGGCCGGGCCCAGGCTTGTACTGGGTCCGCAGAAAGGAGATCACGTCTCCCAACACTGTCTTACGCTCCCACCCGACTTCCCCAACACGATCGGGCCTAACATCGGCTCACGCTGGAACCTACACTCCGAGGTGTTCCAGATATGTATCTGTTTCTACGCTGGTCAACGGCCGGGCGTCCAGTTGCGCAGATGTGAACGGCGCATCCGATTGTGATGGCTTTGAATCGTGGCGATTTTTCGGCGATGCCGCGCCGTGGGTCTGTCAGGAACGCCGGCCGTGTCTCGGCATTGACCGATGGGCGACCAAATCTCCGGCTTCGGCCGGTTGGGCGCCGAGAATCGGCCCGCCGGGCATGGCGAAGGCCGATGGCTCGTTGAAAATGCCCCTCCTGGCGGATCGGAGGGGCATTTCAATGTGAGGCGCCGCCGTGAACGAGATCGCCAGGGCCTATCTGCTATACTTCATCCTGCCGCTGTGGATTGCGGCCGGCATCTGTGATTGGTTTTGCCATCGCCACGCGCGGATCGAGGCGAATGCCGGCGCAAAGGAATCGGCCATCCATCTCCTGATGCTCGGTGAGGCGGGCACCGCGATCCTGGCCGGCTTGTTCTTCGATGTGAACAGCCTCGTCCTGCTGGTCATGCTCGGCGCCTGGGCGGTGCATGAAGTGACGGCGATGTGGGACCTGGTCTATGCCAACGGCCACCGCACCGTGAACGCGATCGAGCAGAAGGTGCACGATTATCTCGGCGTCGTGCCGCTGCTGGCACTGAGCCTGGTGCTGCTCATCCACTGGCCGGCCTTCCTGGCGTTGCTCGGACTGGGCGACGTGCCGGCCGACTGGTCGCTGCGACCGCGGATGCTCGACGTATCGCCGATCTATTTCTGGGGACTGATGGCGGTGATGGCGCTGAACGCGCTGCTCTATGTCGAGGAGCTGATCCGCGGCCTGCGCTACCGCCTCACGCACGCGCCGGCGCGGGCCTGAGACTCTACCAGTCGCTCTCCTGCAACAGCTTCGCGGCGGATCCGTCCGCGGGGCAGGAGAAGTCGCGCTCATGGGCGTGGATGCCGTCCTTGCCGACGGAAACGGTGAGCGTGCTGCGTTCTTCGCTGCCATGATCGCCGCAAGCTTGCAGTTCGATCGTGCTCGGCTCGGTCTTCAGCAGCAGCGCATGCCAAGCGGGCAAGGGCATCGCCAAGAGCGCGTCCGGATGGGCCGCACTGCCGAGCGCGTGAAGGTGCGGGTTGCCGGCGGTGACGCCGATCGCCGCATACTGCACCTTGCCGCAGGACAGGGTGCCGACCGGCAGCAGGAACTCGGTCTCCGCGCCGTCATGGTCGTAATCGGCGAAGCGCATGACCGTCGGCGCGGGGCGCCGCCTGATCTCGGCCTGCAGTGTCGGGTCGTCCTTGTGGTCGCGTTCGAAATCGCCGTCGAGCATGGGCCAGCGGATCAGCGTCGCGACCCCGGGCGTCTCCGGTCCATCGAACTGTCCGAACAGCGGGCCGAGCTCCAGGCGCTCGACCTCGCTGCCGCCGCGCATCCGCACGAGGGCGAGCTTGCCGGCCTCGCCATAGGCGGTTCCGATGCAAGGGCAGGTGATCGCCTCGTCGATGGAATCCGGGCCGCAAGTTGGCTTTGGCGGGCTTTCCCAGACGAGCTGCCAGGTCTCCTTGACGCCTGCGACCGAGAGGCTGCGCTGCTCGCGCAGCGCCGCGTCCTCGGCGCGAGCGAGCTGGCAAAGAAGGATCAGCAACATGAAGGCGAGGGCGGTCCGCATGGCTCGGCAAGTTTGCCCAACGAAAAACCCCGGCGCCAGGGCCGGGGTTCTCGTCAGGTGAAAGAGTCTTGTATGTCAGGCGGCCAGAGTCGAGCCCCGGCGCCGATAGCCGACGGCGCCCAATCCGACGAGCGCAGTCGCGAACAGAAGGAGCGCCGGAGGAACCGGCACCGCCGAGAAATTGACCTGCCCCGCGTAGATGCCACCGGCCAGTGCGGTCCCGGTGATCTTCAGGGTGTACAGGATGTTCGCCGCGAGGTCGCTGCTCAGGGATACCGGGGTGTTGCTGGGATCGAACAGTTGAAGCGTGAACGCGCTGATGTTGTTCACGGTGATGCTGTCCGACAGGTCCGCGGCATGGCTGAGCGTGAACTGATAACTGTCGTTCACCGCACCGCCGCCCGGATAGGAGTTGCCGACGTTGAAGTGATCGGTCGGGTTCGGATCCACGTTGATCGTGGAAGCCGAAGCTTGGCCCGCACCGAATGCAACCAACGCGGCAGTCAACAGACCCAAGAAAAGACGCTTCATTTCCACGCGCTCCTTGAGAGTGAACCCCACACCGGGGCTGATACTATCCAGGGTGGACCGAGACTGTCCATAAAATTCGGCCCAAGTTTCAGATAATTCCAATCCGATCAATCGATTGATCTACATCAATCTCTTCGCGGAGCGCATCGGTACCGGGCTCGGCCGCTGCTATCAGCGGGAGCGCCTGATACCAATAGGATTATTTTCGGTATGATTGGCGGAGGGGGTGAGATTCGAACTCACGGTACGCTTGCACGTACAACGGTTTTCGAGACCGTCCCAATCGGCCACTCTGGCACCCCTCCGCGAGGCCCAAGCTGCGTCGGCCGCTGAGCGGCGCGGACAATAGTGTCCGATGACCGGGGCGGCAAGCTTTCGTTTGTTCGCCGATGGCTTAGCGCGCGGTTGCGTGTTCCTCACCGGCCGGCCGTCGTAGAATGCCCTCCAGCAAGCGAGCGAGGCGATGGATTCGGGCTATTCTTCGACCGGCATTCCCTCCATTCCCCTGATCGATCTCGGCCCGGCCGGGCTCGACGAGCTGGCGCGGCGCATGCCGGATCGCGTGCGCCTGCTGGTCGGGGCGGCGAACAAGCTGCTGCCCGGCCCGGTGCTCGATTTCATGGATGCGCGCTCCCGCGCCTGGCTCGCCCGGAACGAGACGCCCTATCGCGCCGAGATCGAGGCGGTTGCGGCGATGCCGGGCGTGCGCGGCGCCCATGGCCTCAATCTCTCGACCGAATGGGCCTGCACCACCGCGACGGCGGATGGCCGGCTGGTGCGAACGCTGGACTGGCCGATCCGCGGGCTCGGTGGCGCGATCACCGTGGTGCGCCATGCGAGCCCCGCCGGCCCCTGGTTCAACGTGACTTGGCCCGGCTTCATCGGCGTCCTGACCGGCATGGCGCCGGGACGCTTCGCCATCGCCTACAACCAGGCGCCGATCCGCTGGGCGACCGGGCTCTGGCCGATCGACTGGGTGATCGAGCGGATCCGGGTGCAGCGGCATCGCGCGCTGCCGGCGCCGCATCTCATCCGCCGCGTCTTCGAGACCTGCCGCGATTTCAAATCCGCTTTCGCCATGCTGAGGGAGACGCCGATCGCCTATACCGGGCTCATCAGCATCGCCGGCGCCGATGGCGAGGCGGCGATCGTCGAGCGCGCCGAGCATCTGGCCTTCGTCCATGAAGGGCCGGGCGCCATTCCCAATCAATGGCTGAACCCGGAATGGCGCGGCCATCCCCGCGGCATCGACAGTCCCGGCCGGCTCGCGCAATGCCGCCTGCTGGCCCGCGATCTGCGCAGCCTCAGCGGCAGCGATCTCGCCTGGCTCGCTTATCCGATGCTGAACAAGCTCAGCCGCCTGCTCGTCATCGCCGATCTCAGGACCGGCGCGCTCGAGGTCGTGGGCCTGGAGCCGCAGGGGAGGATCGCGGTGCCCGCGACCATGCCCTTCGCGATCAACACCCTCGCCTGAGGCTTTATTTCGGCCGCCACTTGCTCCAGCCGCGCCATTGCTCCGGATGCGCCCGCACCCAGGGCTCGAGGCGGCGGAAGAAGGCGATCGCCGCCGCAACGCAGCGCTGGTCGCTCGACTGTTTCGGATCGAGCGCGATCGGCGCCTCGATCGTGATCCGGAACCGGCCGTCCGCCTCGCGCAGCGTGAACATCGGCAGCAGCGGCGCGCCGGTGAGGCCGGCAAGCCGCGGCGCGCCGACCGCGACCGGCATGATGCCGCCGCAGAACGGCGCCTCGATCGTCTCCAGCCCCTCGGTCGAAGCGGCGGCGATCGAGACCACCTCGCCGGCCTTCAGGGCGCGCACCATGCGCCGCATCGCCGCCGCCGGCGCGGTGCGGTCGAACACGATGCGCTCCTTGATCAGGCGGTCTTCCGGAACGCACTGGATGCGGTTGAGGATGGCGATGCCGTAGCGCGTCCCGGAAAAGCCGTGCAGCGGACTGCTGAGATGCGAGACCGCATAGCCTTTGTCATTGAGCGCGATCTTGGTCGGCCCGCTGTAGAAGACGAAAGGCGCGATCCACAGGATGGCGCCTTTGCCCTGCGCGAGCGCGTCCTTCAGGTGCTGCTCGCCTTCGAGCACGATCGGCGGATGCCAGCCGATCCTGCCGGTCGGCCGCCACATCTTCAGCGACTGCGTCTTCAGCTCGTTGGCCGCGGCCCGGAGGTCGCGCGCGATCGTCTCCGCCCGCTTGCGGTCGGCGATGCCGAGCGCCGCCTGGATGATCTTGGCCGTGCGCCTGATGCCGGGCCCGGTGCGGGTGCGGATCCGCGATTTCAGGCGCCAGGCCGCGGTCCAGAATCCGTCGGCCGCCAACCAGGCCGGCAGCAGCAGCACGGCGAGTTGCACCGTGGTGCCGATATCGGACCAGGTCCAGGCGGTCTCGGATTTCTCGCGCGTGCCGAATTTGTGCGGCTTATGGACGATGCGGGCCGCGGGCGGCTCTGCGGTTTCGGCGGCGGGGGATTCCCCAGGCTCCGTCACGGTCACTCCCAGGATCAGCATCCCCGGGGGCGGAGACTAATGCGCGGCCTTTTGTCAGGCCACAGAAAGGTGACCCGGACCTGACGCCTACTTCTTGGCGCAGGGGACGGTGTAGGTCTGGCCCTTGGCCGTGCTGTCCCACACCATCACCGCGGCGCCGTCCTTGGGCGTCAGCGTCCAGGCCCAGCCGTCGCCATGAGAGTTGATCCCGCCATCGGCGGTGTTGCTGACCCAGAGATTGGTG
>DASZYM010000472.1:0-1884 GCA_035545355.1 Dongiaceae bacterium | reverse complement strand
GATGCAAAGGTGTGGCCGGATCGCCGGACGGCCGCACGCCGCGCTCGCAGCGAAGTAAACGGGGGCAGGGCGAGGGCCATCAATGAGCATTCATCTGCATAAGGGCGATCTGCCCGAGGGTCTCGACCTCGGTCCTGCGATTGCCGTCGATACCGAGACCATGGGTCTGAACCCGGTGCGCGACCGCCTCTGCCTGGTGCAGATGTCGGCCGGCGACGGCGTCAGCCATCTGGTGCAGATCCCCAAGCCCGAAGGCGGACGCCTGCATGAAGCGCCGCGCCTGAAGGCGCTGTTCGAGAACCCCAACGTCCTCAAGATCTTCCATTTCGCGCGCTTCGACCTGGCGGCGCTCAAGGCGTATCTCGGCGTGCGCTGCGCTCCGGTCTATTGCACCAAGATCGCGTCGAAGATGACGCGCAGCTATACCGACCGCCACGGCTTGAAAGATCTCTGCAAGGAACTGCTCGATGTCGAGCTCTCCAAGCAGCAGCAGTCTTCCGACTGGGGCAGCCCGGATCTGACCGAGGACCAGCTCCGCTACGCCGCCTCCGACGTGCTTTATCTGCACCGGCTGAAGGCGAAGCTCGATCCCTTGCTGGCGCGGGAGGGCCGCACCGAATTGGCGGCCGCCTGTTTCGGTTTCCTGCCGAGCCGCGCCCAGCTCGACCTCCTGGGTTGGGAGGAGCCGGACATCTTCGCGCATTGATCGGGGCGGCGGCGAACCCCACCTGCCGTTCTGCAGACCAATGAGGCAAGCAGGTCAGGCGACCGGCGGGTATTTCCGCTAAGATTCGCACCGATTCGGCGCCCGGCGGCGGTGCCGAAATCCCTTCTGTTTTCGAGGGATATCTGACAAACTTCCTTTGGGGACGAGAGATCGAGCGGATGAATAGAGCACCGAAAGCTGCCGCGGGCACCGCGAGCGCTTCCCCATCGGAATCAGGCAGCCGCCCGCAAAGCGTCGCGGCCGATGATTTGGAAGCGGGCAAGAGCGTCCTCTACCAGGAAGCCGATGCGCTGAAGCGGCTGGCCGAGAGTCTCGACGGCGCCTATCTGAAGGCGCTCGATATCCTGGCGGCGGTTTCCGGCCGCGTCATCGTCACCGGCATGGGCAAGTCGGGCCATATCGCGCGCAAGATCGCGGCGACCCTGGCCTCGACCGGCGCGCCCGCGCAATTCGTCCATCCGGCCGAAGCCAGCCACGGCGATCTCGGCATGGTGACGTCGAAGGACGCGGTCCTGGCCTTGAGCAATTCCGGCGAGACAATCGAGCTTTCCGACATCATCGGCTATGCGCGCCGCTGGAACATCCCGCTGATCGGCATCACCATGAAGGCGGAGAGCGCTCTGGGCAGCGCCGCCGACGTGACGCTGGTCCTGCCCAAGATTCCCGAGGCCGGGGCGATGGGGCTCGCGCCCACCACCTCGACCACGATGATGCTGGGCTTGGGCGACGCGCTCGCGATCGGTCTCTACGAACGCAAGGGACTCTCCGCCGAGGACTTCCACGAGCTCCATCCGGGCGGCAAGCTCGGGCAGATCCTGCTCCGCGTCGCCAATCTCATGCATGTCGGCGACGAGCTGCCGCTGGTCGGCATGGAAGTTCCGATGTCGCAGGCGCTGCTGGTGATGACGGCCAAGACCTTCGGCTGCGTCGGCGTCATCGACCGGAGCGGCGATCTGGTCGGCATCGTGACCGACGGCGATCTTCGCCGCCACATGGGCCCTGCTTTGCTCAACGAACGGGTCGGCGACGTCATGACCCGCGGCCCGCGCACCATCCGCGGCAACGCGCTCGCGGCCGAGGCGGTGCGCCTGATGAACGAGCGTTCGATCACCAGCCTGTTCGTGGTGGAGGGCATGAAGCCCGCCGGAATCATCCGG
>DASZYM010000471.1:0-1898 GCA_035545355.1 Dongiaceae bacterium | reverse complement strand
ACGATGTCGAGCGGCTCCAGGCAGCCCGCGTTCATCGGGATCTCGTCGTCGATCAGGGTGCGGAAGACATAGAGCACGGCGGCCTTGGCCACAGCCGACGGTGCGTTGAAGTTGTTGGCGAGCTGCTTGCTGGTGCCGGTGAAATCGACCTTGGCGGCCCGGCTCTTGCGATCGACTATGACGGTGACCGCGATCTTGGCGCCGTCATCCATCTCGTAGACGAAGCTGCCGTCCTTGAGCCGGTCGATGACACGGCGCACCTGCTCGGCAGCATTGGCGCGGACGTGGTCCATATAGGCGTGCACCACGTCGAGGCCGAAATCCTTCACCATGCGGTGCAGCTCCTGCACGCCCTTCTCGTTGGCGGCGACCTGGGCCGCGAGGTCGGCGATGTTCTGGTCGGGATTGCGCGCGGGATATTTGCCGGAGCCGAGGATCCGCCGCATCTCGGCTTCGAGGAAGCGGCCCCGATCGACCAGCTTCACATTGTCGATGAGGACGCCTTCCTCCTCGACGGTCCGGCTGTCGGGCGGCATCGAGCCCGGCGTGATGCCGCCGACATCGGCATGATGGCCGCGGCTGGCGACATAGAACAGCATCTCGGCGCCGGTCTGGTCGAAGACCGGCGTCACCACGGTGATGTCGGGCAGGTGCGTGCCGCCGTTATAGGGCGCGTTCAGCACGTAGACATCGCCGGGGCGCATGGTCTTGCGGTTGGCGGCGATCACCGTCTCCACGCTCTCGCCCATGGAACCCAAATGCACCGGCATATGCGGCGCATTGGCGATGAGGCGGCCCTTCTGGTCGAACAGAGCGCAGGAGAAATCCAGGCGCTCCTTGATGTTCACCGAATGGCTGGTCTTCTCCAATGTCGAGCCCATCTGCTCGGCGATCGACATGAAGAGGTTGTTGAAGATCTCCAGCATCACCGGATCGACCGAGGTGCCGATCGCCGCGCGGCGCAGCATCGCCACCCGGCGGTCGAGCACCAGATGGCCGCGATCGTTGGCGATGGCGCGCCAATCGGGCTCGATGACGGTGGTCGACGTGGGATCGAGAATGATCGCCGGCCCGTCGATCTCCTGGCCGGGGCGGAGCTGCGCGCGGTCATAGACCGGCGCCTGCATTTCCTTGCCGTCGGCCCAGAAGGGGACGCGGGCGAGCGGCGCGGCATCCCGGGTGCCGGTCTGCAGCACCGGATCGTTGACGCGCTCGGAATGGCCGATGGCTTCGACCGAGACGGAATCCACGACCAGCGCCTTCTCCGGCACGATGAAGCCGTATTGCTGGCGGTGCGCGGTCTCGAAGCCGGATTTGATCTCCGCCGCGGTTCCGAACGCGGCGATCAAAGGCGCGTCGGTCCCGGCATATTTCAGATGCACCTGCGGCAGCACGGTGATCGCATCCGCGGCGATGCCTTGCGCCGCGATCTCGGCGCGGGCGGCCCTCTCCAGCCCGGCGATCTCGGCGGCGAGGCGCGGCACGAGCTGGTCGTCGAAGGTCGCCTCGACGGTGTGGTGGCGGATGGCGCGGATATCGGCCAGGCCCATGCCATAGGCCGAAAGCACGCCGGCGAAGGGATGCAGGAAGATCCGCGTCATGCCGAGCGCGTCGGCCACGCGGCAGGCATGCTGGCCGCCGGCGCCACCGAAGCAGGCGAGCGTGTATTGCGTCACGTCATAGCCGCGCTGGATCGAGATCTCCTTGATCGCATTCGCCATATTGGCGACGGCGATCATGAGGAATCCTTCCGCCGCGGCTTCGGGCGAACGCTGCTCGCCGGTCGATTTGGCGATCTCGGCGGCGAGCGCCTCGAACTTCCGCACCACGACGTCGCGGTCGAGCGGCTGGTCGCCGTTCGGGCCGAAGACCTTTGGGAAGAAATCGGGATTGAGCCG
>DASZYM010000470.1:0-23832 GCA_035545355.1 Dongiaceae bacterium | reverse complement strand
TGCGCTGGTCCCGCTGCAGAGCGGCGTCCCCTCTCCCCAGCGGGGAGAGGGTTAGGGTGAGGGCAGGCGCATCGATCCAACCTGACCTCGTACCGCGCTAGCCTCGGCGTCGGATTGTTTTCGTCGCGTCCGGCGCGACCGGCGCCTCGCGGGTGGGCTTGGTGCCAGCCTCTGCCCGGCGCTTCGCGGCCTGGGCGTCGACCTCCTTGGCGGCGGCAGCTTCCATCGCCTCGGCATCGCGCGGCTTGTCGGCCGGCGCGTGGGCGCGGGAGCGCGTTTCGCCGAAGAACCGCATCGCTCGCCTAACCCTGCTCGTCATCCTCCGCGAAGGCGGAGGATCCACGAGTTTCCATCGTGCGACGGACACAAACTCGTGGATGGTCCGCCTGCGCGGACCATGACGAGTGAGCGTGAGGATTCGGCGAGCCCACGCGCCGCGGTCAGTGGTGCAGGATCTGGCTGAGGAAGAGCTTGGTGCGGTCGGATTTGGGGTGGAGGAAGAATTCCTCCGGCTCGTTCTGCTCGATGATCTCGCCGCGATCCATGAAGATCACGCGGTTGGCCACGGTGCGGGCGAAGCCCATCTCGTGGGTGACGCAGATCATGGTCATGCCGGAGCGCGCCAGCTCGATCATCACGTCCAGCACTTCCTTGATCATCTCGGGATCGAGCGCCGAGGTCGGCTCGTCGAACAGCATGACCTTGGGGTTCATGCAGAGCGAGCGCGCGATCGCCACGCGCTGCTGCTGGCCGCCCGAGAGCTGGCCGGGATATTTCTGCGCCTGGTCCGGAATCTTGACCCGCTTCAGGTAGGTCATCGCGACCTCTTCGGCCTCGCGCTTGGGCATCTTGCGGACCCAGATCGGCGCCAGGGTCAGGTTCTCCAGCACCGTCAGATGCGGGAACAGGTTGAAGTGCTGGAACACCATGCCGACCTCGCGGCGGATCTGCTCGATCTTCTTGAGGTCGTTGTTGAGCTCGACGCCGTCGACGATGATGCGGCCCTTCTGGTGCTCCTCGAGGCGGTTGACGCAGCGGATCATGGTGGACTTGCCGGAGCCCGACGGCCCGCAGACCACGATGCGCTCGCCCGGATAGACCGTGAGGTTGATGTCCTTCAGCACATGGAACTGGCCGTACCACTTGTTCACGCCCGAGAGCTCAATCATCGGCGTGTCGGTGGCGGCTTGTGCCTGCGTCGCGGGCTGTGCCATGGGGTGACCCTTCAGCGTTTCTTGTGGCCGGTATGGAGCTTGCGCTCCAGGTGCATGGAGTAGCGCGACATGCCGAAGCAGCAGACCCAGTAGACGATGGCGCAGAAGATGTAGCCGGTCATGTCGGCGCCGATCCAGTTGGCGTCCTTGAACCCCGTCTTCACCATGTTCAGGAAGTCGTAGAGGCCGACCATGGAGACTAGGGTCGTATCCATGAACAGGCCGATGAAGGAGTTGACCAGAGCCGGGATAGAGATCCGGAGCGCCTGCGGCAGGATGATGAGCCGCATCATCTGCCAATAGCCGAGGCCCATCGCCATGGCGCCTTCGAACTGGCCCTTGGGGATCGCCTGCAGGCCGCCGCGCACGACCTCGGCCACGTAGGCGGCGGAGAACAGGATCACGCCGATCAGCACGCGCAGCAGGATGTCGAACTCGACGCCCGGCGGCAGGAACAGCGGCAGCATCACGTTGGCCATGAAGAGGACCGTGATCAGCGGCACGCCGCGCACGAACTCGATGAACCCGACCGAGAGCATATGCAGGACCGGCAGGTTCGAGCGGCGCCCGAGCGCCAGCAGGACGCCCAGAGGCAGCGAGACGATGATGCCGACCACGCCGATGATCAGCGTCATCATGAAGCCGCCCCAGTTCTGGGTCGGGATCACGTCGAGGCCGAGGCCGCCATAGAGCAGCCAGAAGGCGAGGAACGGGAAGATCAGGAAGAAGAAGATCGCCACGCGCTTCTTCTGCGGCGTCCAGCCGGCCAGCAGCCAATAGATGCTGGCGCAGAGGATCACGAAGACGACGTCCGGGCGCCAGCGCGAGGCGGCCGGGTAGAAGCCGTAGACGAACTGCCCGAACCGAGCCTGGACGAACAGCCAGCAGGCGCCGTTCGGCGCGCAATCCTGGAGGTTGGCCGAGCGCGAGAGGTTCCGGACCTCGGCCGGCGGCGTCCAGGTCGCGTTGAAGATCAGCCAGTTCAGCACCGGCGGCACGACCCACACCACCAGCGCGATGCCGAGCAGGGTCAGGATGGAGTTGAGCCAGCTCGAGAACAGGTTGTGGCGCAGCCAGCCGACGATGCCGCGCTCGCTCGCCGGCGGCGGCAAATCCGGGCGGTTGCCGGGTTCATAAGGGACGACGCCGTCGGCGGCTTCGGACATCGCCATGGGCTAGCGCTCCACCAGGGCGAGGCGCTTGTTGTACCAGTTCATGAACAGCGAGATCAGCAGGCTCACGATCAGGTAGAACAGCATCAGGATGGCCACGCATTCGACGGCGCGGCCGGTCTGGTTCTGCGACGTGCCGATCACCGCATAGAGATCGGGGAAGCCGGTCGCGCCGGCCAGGGTCGAATTCTTCAGCACGTTGAGATACTGGCTGGTCAGCGGCGGGGTGATCACCCGCAGCGCCTGCGGGATCACCACCAGGCGCAGGTTCCAGCTCGGCTTCAGCCCCAGCGCCAGGGCGGCCTCGGTCTGGCCGTGGCTGATCGCGATGATGCCGCCGCGGACGATCTCGGCGATGTAGGCCGAGGTATAGACCGAGAGCCCCATCACCAGCGCCACCAGCTCGGGCGCCATGGTGAGGCCGCCGCGGAAGTTGAAGCCCTGGAGCTTGGGGATCTCCCAGGTGACCGGCGAGCCGGCGGCGAAATTGGCGACGATCGGCAGCAGGACGATGAGCGCGACCCCGGTCCAGATCGACGGGAATTGCCGGCCGGTCGCCTTCTGCCGCTGCTTGGACCAGCGGTGGATGCCGACGGCGCCCACGATCGCGACGATCAAGGCGACCAGGATGATCCACGACCCGTCGCCGGGCACCGGCCGCGGGATGAACAGGCCGCGCACGTTGAGCGCGATATCCGGCCCGATCATGATGCTCTGCCGCACGACCGGCAGCGCCTTGGTGATGCCGGCATACCAGAACAGGAGCTGGACCAGCAGCGGGATGTTGCGCACCACCTCGATATAAACCGTGGCCAGGCGCGCGATCAGCCAGTTGGAGGAAAGCCGCAGCACGCCGATCAGGAAGCCGATCAGCGTCGCCAGCACGATCGAGATCGCCGAGGCGACCAGGGTGTTGATGATGCCGGTCTCGATGATCCGGATGATCGGGGAGTCGAGCGAGATCGGGATCAGCGAGAAGCTGATCTGGAAGCCGGCCGTGCCGTAGAGGAAATCGAGGCTGAGCGGAACGCCGAGCCGCGCCTGATTCTCCAGCATGTTGGAGATCAGGAACCAGAAGGCCAGGACGACGATCGCTATGGTGAGGATCTGCGCGACGAACCCGCGCTTGCGCTCATCGCGCCACCATGCGGGTGACTCGGCCGGGGTCGACGCTCTGCCCTGAACTTCCGTGGCCACGTCTTTTTCCTAAGCCGCTCGGAAACCGAAACGCCCGGTGGCGTGTGCCACCGGGCGTTTCCGTACCGTGCCGCTCAGTTCACCGGCGGGGCGTATTGCAGGCCGCCTTTGGTCCAGAGCGCGTTCAAGCCGCGCTCCAGCTTCAACTTGGTCTGGGAGCCGACATTGCGCTCGAAGGACTCGCCGTAATTGCCGACGGCCTTGATGATGTTGTAGGCCCAGTTGTCGTCCACGCCGAGATCCTTGCCCATGCCGGGCTCGATGCCGAGCAGGCGCTGAATCTCCGCGTTGGCGTTCGGGTTGTCCTTGCCGTTCTTGGCCTTCACGTCATCGACATTGGCCTGGGTGATGCCGTGCTCCTCGGCCACCAGCATCGCGAAGAACGACCAGCGGACCAGATCGCCCCACTGGTTGTCGCCGTGACGCACCACCGGGCCGAGCGGCTCCTTCGAGATCAGCTCGGGCAGGATGATGTTGTCGTCCGGGTTCTTCAGCGCGGTGCGCTCGCCGGCGAGGCCGGAGGCGTCCGTGGTGTAGGCGTCGCAGCGGCCGTCGTCATAGGCGCCGCGGGCCTGGTCCGATTCCTTGAACTTGACCGGCTGCAGGCCGAGATTGTTCGCCTTGTCGAAGTCGCCGAGGTTCTTCTCGGTGGTGGTGCCTTCCTGCACGCAGACGGTGGCGCCCTTCAGCTCGAGCGCGCTCTTCACGCCGAGCTCCTTCTTCACCATGAAGCCCTGGCCGTCGTAGTAGTTGACGGCGACGAAATCGAGGCCGAGCTGGGTGTCACGCTGCAGCGTCCAGGTCGAGTTGCGCGAGAGCACGTCCACCTCGCCCGACTGCAGCGCGGTGAAACGCTGCTCGGCGTTCAGCGGCTTGTAGTCGACCTTGCTCGCATCGCCGAAGATCGCGGCCGCGACGGCCTTGCAGACATCGATGTCGAGGCCGGACCACTGGCCCTGGTCGTTCGGCGCGCCGAAGCCGGCCAAGCCGGTGTTCACGCCGCAGACCAGCTTGCCGCGCTGCTTCACGGTGTCGAGCGTGCCCGCGGATGCGGCCACGGAAAATCCGATGAGCAAGGCGGCGCCCGCGACCGCCGTACGAACGAGATTCATTTCTGACCCCTTCCCTGATGAGGTTGTTTTCACTTTTATCTTTATCCCCGCGCGCTCCCTATGCGGCTTATTTTTGGGGATTTCAGCCACCTTTAACACAACCCGAACGGCTGCTACAAGTTTGTTGCCGGTCTCAGGACCGTTAATTAACTCGCGGACTGGCTAAGGAAATCGCGGCACTCATGGACCGTTCCAAGAACTGGCGTGACCGGACCAAGCTCACCCATTCGGGCAACCGACCGTTCGACAATCATGGCGTGGTGAACCCGCCCGTCTACCACGCCTCCACGATCCTCTACCGGAGCGTGGCGGAATTGCGCATGAAGGAGCAGGCGCCGTTCGACCATGTGACCTATGGCCGGACCGGCACGCCGACGACCTTCGCCTTCGAGGAGGCGGTCGCGGCGCTCGAAGGCGCGGATCGCGCCGTCGCCCTGCCCTCCGGGCTCGCGGCCATCGCCGGGAGCCTGTTCTCCTTCCTCAAGACCGGCGACCATCTGCTGATGACCGACACGGCCTACGCGCCGACCCGGAAGCTCTGCGACAACCAGCTCGGCAAGCTCGGCATCACCACGACCTACTACGACCCGATGATCGGCGCGGGTATCGCGGACCTGATACAGCCGAATACGCGGGTGATCTATCTCGAGAGCCCAGGCTCGCATACTTTTGAAGTGCAGGACGTGCCCGCGATGGCCGAAGTGGCCCGCAAGCACGACTGCGTGACCATGATCGACAACACCTGGGCCTCGCCGCTCTATTTCAAGCCGCTCGACTTCGGTGTGGATCTCAGCATCCATGCCGCGACGAAGTACATCGTCGGCCATTCCGACGTGATGATGGGCGTCGTCGCCATGCGCGCGCAGCATTGGAAGACGGTGAAGACCCAGGTGCATGCCATGGGCTACGCGGTCGGCCCGGACGACTGCTACCTGGCGCTGCGCGGATTGCGGACCCTGAGCGCGCGGCTGGCGCAACACGAGAAGAGCGCGCTCAAGATCGCCGAATGGCTGCAGCGGCGGCCGGAGGTCGAACGCGTGCTGCATCCGGCGCTGCCCGGCACGCCCGGCCACGCATTCTTCAAGCGCGACTTCAAGGGCTCGACCGGCCTCTTCAGCGTGATCCTGAAGCCCTGCTCGCAGCACCAGCTCGCGGCGATGCTGGACGGGCTGGAGCTCTTCGGCATGGGCTATTCCTGGGGCGGCTATGAGAGCCTGATCGTGCCGTCGAACATCGAGAAGTCGCGCACCGCGAAGCCGTGGAAGACCGACGGGCCGATGCTGCGGATCCATGCCGGACTCGAGGATCCCGACGACCTGATCGCCGATCTCGAAGCCGGGTTCGGCCGGCTGCGCAGCAATCTCTCGGGCGAGAGCGCGGCGGAATGAACGCGCCGGCGCTGCAGCATTCCGCGCTCGCGCTGATCGACGGTCTCGCCTTCGACAAGGACGGGCTGATCCCGGCGATCGCCCAGCAGCACGATACCGGCGAAGTGCTGATGATGGCGTGGATGAACCGCGCGGCGATCGAGGAGACGCTGAAGACCGGCCGCGTCTGCTACTGGTCGCGCTCGCGGCGGAGCCTCTGGCGCAAGGGCGAGACTTCCGGCCAGGCCCAGGCGCTGGTCGAGCTGCGGGTCGATTGCGACAGCGACTGCCTGCTGCTGCTGGTGGACCAGACCGGCGTCGCCTGCCATACCGGGCGGCGGAGCTGCTTCTTCACCGCCATCCGCGGCGGCGAAGCACAGACCGTCGGCGCGGTGCTGGTCGATCCCGCCACGCTCTACAAGGCCTGACGCGAAAATGGCGCGGGTCGAGGCCTTGCTGTTCGATGCCTATGGGACGCTGTTCGACACGCGCTCCGCGGTCGAGCAGGTTGCATCGCGGCTCGGCGGCAAGGCGGATCGCATCGCGCAGCTCTGGCGGCAGAAGCAGCTCGAATATACCTGGACCCACAGCCTGCGCGGCCTCTATCGCGGCTTCGACATCCTGGTGCGCGAGGCGCTGGATTACGCGCTCGCAGCCGAAGGCGTGCGAGAGCCGGGGCTGGCCGACGCGATGATGGCGGGGTTTGCGGCGCTGGCGCCGTTCGCCGATGCGGCATCGACCTTGCGGGAATTGAAAGCGCAAGGCCTGCGCTGCGGGATCCTGTCGAACGGCACGGCGGCGATGCTGCGCCGCCTGATCCAGGGGCACGCCTTCGCCGGAGACATCGACCCGCTGCTCTCGGTCGAAGCGGCCGGGATCTTCAAACCCGATGCCCGGGTCTATCAACTGGGCGTCGATGCGCTGCGCCTGAAACCGGACCAAATCGGCTTCGTCTCGGGCAATGCCTGGGATGCGGCCGGCGCCGCCGGGTTCGGGTTCCGTGCCTTCTGGATCAATCGCGGTGGGCAGCCGGCGGAATATGCCCTCGCGGACCATGCGACGACGATCCAGCGCCTGGGCGAGCTCGGTCGGGTGCTGCGGTGACGTCCGCCTTCTCCCGATATCCGTCGCGCCGCTCCGCGGTCTTCGCGCGCAATGCGGTCGCGACCTCGCAGCCGCTGGCGACCCAGGCCGGCATCGCGATGCTGGCCCAGGGCGGCAACGCGCTGGACGCGGCCTTGGCCGCCGCGATCACCCTCACGGTGGTCGAGCCGACCGGAAACGGCATCGGCTCGGACGCCTTTTGTGTTCTGTGGGACGGCAAAGAGCTCCACGGTCTCAATGCCTCCGGGCGCTCGCCGGGCGCCTGGCAGCCGAAGCGCTTCGCCCATCTCGGTGCGATGCCCGAGCGCGGCTGGGAAACCGTGACGGTGCCCGGCGCGGTGTCGGCCTGGGTCGATCTCTCCGCGCGTTTCGGCCGATTGCCTTTCGCCAAACTGTTCGAGCCGGCGATCCGTCATGCCGAGCAGGGATTTCTCGTCTCGCCGATCATCGGCGATCTCTGGCAGCGCGGCGCCGAACTGCTCAAGCAGCAGCCGGGCTTCGCCGAGATGTTCATGCCCGGCGGCCGGGCGCCGAGGCCGGGCGAGACCTTCGCTTCGCCGGCTCTGGCGCGGACGCTGCAGCAGATCGCCGAGACCAAGGGCGAGGCCTTCTACCGCGGCGCCTTGGCGGAGAAGATCGCGGGTTTCGCGCGGCAGCATGACGCGGTGCTGAGCGTCGAGGACCTCGCCGAACATCGCAACGACTGGTGCGGCACGATCCACCAGGATTTCGGCGAGGTCACGCTGCATGAGATCCCGCCCAACGGCCAGGGCATCGCCGCGCTGATGGCGCTCGGCATCCTGCGCGAGACGTCCTTCGCCGCGCTCGAGCCGGATTCCGCCGATGCGCTGCACCTGCAGATCGAGGCGATCAAGCTCGCTTTCGCCGATATCGAGGCCTATGTCGCGGACCTGCACCACATGACGGCGGTCCGGCCGGATCACCTGCTCGATCCCGCCTATCTGCGCCGCCGGGCCAGGCTGATCGACCTCGCGTGGGCCCAGGATTTCGGCGCCGGCGCGCCGACCGAAGGCGGCACCGTCTGCCTCGCCGCGGCGGATGCCGAGGGCATGATGGTGTCCTACATCCAGTCGAACTATGCCGGGTTCGGCTCGGGCATCGTCGTGCCGGGCACCGGGATCAGCCTGCAGAATCGCGGCCTCGGCTTCACGCTGACGTCGGGTCATCCGAACCTGGTCGGCCCGCGGAAGCGGCCGTTCCACACCATCATTCCCGGCTTCGTCACAAAAGCCGGCGCGCCGCTGATGGCCTTCGGCCTGATGGGCGGCGCCATGCAGGCGCAAGGCCATGTGCAGATGGTGGTGCGCACCTGCCTCTGGGGCCAGGACCCGCAGACGGCCGCCGACACGCCGCGCTGGCGCTTCATCGCCGGCCGCCAGGTCGCGGTCGAGCCGGCGATGGGAACGGCGACGATCGGCGCGCTGGCCGCGCGCGGGCACCAGATCGCGACGGAGGCGCCGGATGCGAGCTACGCCTTCGGCGGCGCCCAGCTCGTGCGGAAGATTCCCGGCGGCTATGTGGCGGGGTCGGACCCGCGCAAGGACGGGCAAGCCGCCGGGTTCTGATCTACTTCTTGGTATAGGCCAGGCGCACCGCCGCCTGAGGCGACAGCACCTGAAAGGTGAAGCTCTCCTCGAGATAGAGCTGCACGGTCTTGGCGGTGTGCTCGAGATAGCCGATCGAGAAATCTTCGCCGACGGTCAGCTTGAAATCGCCGCCGCGCATCGACAATACCACCGCGCCATCGACCGCCGGTGCATAGACGATCGGCCCGTCGATCAGCCGCCGCACATGCTGGATGATCGGATAGCCACCCTTGGTCGCATCGGTGAGGCCGGTATAGCATTGCGGCCCCAGCGCGATCGCATAGGGACCATCGACGCCGGCATTGCGCAGCCGGGTCAGCGCCTGGGCAACGGCGACCGGATAGTCCTCGTAGTTCTTGGTGATCGGGATCGGACCGCCCGGCGCTTCCTCGCAGATGCCGGCGATGCCGGCCGCCGCGTAGCCGTGGAACACCGCGCCGTCCTCCGACATCGCGATGTTGCGCGCGGCGGCGATGACGGGATCGAGGTCCGGGTTCTTCGAGCCGCGATCGACGCCGTCGAGCTCGTCGCGCGAGAGCTCGAACACCGCGCGCAGCTCGATGATCGGCAGCACCTGGCGCTTCGCGGCCGTGACGCCGGCGCGCGGGCCCTCTTTCAGCTCGGTGACCCGGCCGGTGCCGACGGCGGCCTTCTGCCAGCCCTTGGGCCCGGAGAAATCGACCAGCTTGCGCGCGGCCAAGGTCGCCTTCAGCGTGCGCTTGGCCTCTTCCTCGATCTCTTCCCAGGCTTCCGACGAGATCGGAGCGAGATGCTTGTGCAGATGGCTCATGTCACGCCTCCTTCACGTCCAGGCTGCCGGTGCCGTGCAGGCTGCCGATGCCGAGCGACTGATCGCCCGGCGCCGCACCGCCACCGCCGCCGCTCGGGCTCCCGCCGGTGGCCTCGGCCGCCGTCGCCGCTTCCTCGACCTCGAGAATAGAGCCTTCGGTGAAGAGATAGGTGCGCATATGCGCGTCCAGCTTGGGGTCGTGCCGGCGCAGCCATTCCAGCACCATCATGGCGTGCTCTTTCTCCTCGTCGCGATTGTGCTCGAGGATGGCGCGAAGCGCGTCGTCGGTCGCGCCCTCGGCGCGCTGGTTGTACCAGTCGACCGCCTCCAGCTCCTCCTGGATCGAGACGAGGGCGCGGTGCTGGTCGATCGTCAACGGTTTGAGATTGCCTTCGTGCAGCGTAGCGCTTGCTGAAGCCATGAAGCGTCCCTCTTGCGTGCGTGCTTGATTGCGGCAGGCGCCGACCGGAGGCAACCCCCAGCCGACGGGTGTGGTTCCGAAACTCTAGTCCTAAACCAATTTATAGAAGATGCAATGAGGTCGATAACCGCATGTTGCGGCTCGACCTTTGCCGGCCGAGCGGCTAACCGAGGGCCTTCTTGAACAGCGCCATGCTGCGGGCATGGGCAGTCATGGTCGAGGCCTTGTCATAATGGTCGCCGCCGGTGCGGGCAAAGGCGTGATCGACGCCGTGATAGACGTAGATCTCGATCTCGGGGCGGGCGGCGAAATGCTGCTTCACCTTCTCGATCGATTCCATCGGCACGAACTGGTCCTTGTCCGCGAAGTGCATGACCATCGGACATTTGATGTTCTTCGATTCATCGAGATTCTGATCGATGCCGACGCCGTAATAGCAGACCGACGCATCGACGTTCACCCGGCAGGCGGTCAGATAGGAGAGCTTGCCGCCCAGGCAGAAGCCGAGCGAGCCGATCTTGCCGGTCGATTCCGGCCGCGTCCGCAAGGCCGCGGCGGCGACGCCGATATCCTCGATCCCCTTGTCGACATTGAAGCGCTTGAAGAAATCGAACGCGCGCTCCCAGTCCTGCGGCGTGTAGCCGAGCTCGACATTGGGCTCCAGCCGCCAGAACAGGTCGGGCGCCAGGACGGTGTATCCGTCCTTGGCGTAATTGTCCGCGACCTCGCGAACATAGGCGTTGATCCCGAAGATCTCCTGGCACAGGACGATCCCCGGCCCCTTGCCGGAGGCCGGTGTCGCCAGATACGCGCGAAACGTGCCGCCGTCCTTGGCGGTGAGAGAAATGAACGTGCCGGCCATGAGAAGCTCCCCATCTGCTGCGAGAAACCCGAGCGCGACGGGGATGCTAGAGCAGCACGTGCGGGCGTGGCTAGATGTCTTCGCCGCTCAGCATTTCGGCGGTGTCGCGCGGATCGGCGCGGCCCGATGTCACCAGACAGTCATGGCTGAAGAAGGCGACCAGCACGTAAGGCGCCGGCTCCTGGTTCGCGTCGGCCCGCGCGCCGAGCACGATCACGTGATCGGCGCGAAGGTCGCTCGCCGGCGGCATCGCATTGATGCGGGCGACGATCGCTTCCGCCTCCAGGCCCTGGATGTCGGACAGAACGAAGACCGACATCCCCTTGGAATGATCCTTCACATCCGAAACCCAGGACGTGGCGTTCAAGCAGGCTTGCTTCTGCGGCTCGGCCTGGGCGGGCGCGCCGAGCAACGGCAATAGACCCAAAGCCAAACCTGCCGTGATCTGTGCCAAATGCCGCATGATGACCTCCTGACGGCTGCGTCAGGCGGCCTGCCTGATCTCGCATCCGATATGGAGAAGGAACAGCCGCGGTCGGGCGACGATCCGCGCCCGAAAACGAATCGGTGTCGTTCCGATTTCGCAAGATGCGATTTGTGGCTGCCCGCGCCGGGCTTTCAGCGGAACTTGTCGCGAGCGGCGGCGCCGTTCCGCCGGCCTTCCGCCGTCAGGAGATAGACCACCCCCAACTGCCGCTCGTCATCGACGCATGACAGCCATCCGCGGTCGAGCAGGAAATCCACCGCGTCGTCGGGAACGAAAGCGCGCGTGGTCGCGCGCCGCGCATCGGTCAGGAGATAGGGGCCGCCGTCGGGACGGAACATCAGCATGCGGCGCTCGAGCATGGCCGCCAGGATCTGACGCGGCTCGACCAGCCATGCCGGCGAGCCCAGCGACGAAAAAGAGATGGGGTCGTTCACGAAGGCCTCCCATCCGGAAAACGAACGGGACGGCCGATCAGTCCGGCGCGATATGGTTAGCGAATCTACCTGCGCGTGCAGGCCGTCCGGCGCCGTGGCGACCCCGCCTGGACTTGAACCAGGGACCTACTGCTTAGAAGGCAGTTGCTCTATCCGCTGAGCTACGGGGTCTTGGCGCGGTCAGTGCGTCCAATTGCCAAGGCGGTCGAAGCGGAAGTTGTCCGCATAGGCCTTGGGCTGCAGCTTTCTCTCCTGCGGAGCCTCGACGATGTAGGGGATGCCTTCGCGCTCGGCAAAGGCGACCGCTTCCTCGCGGGTGTCGAAGCGCAACCGGAGCTGGCGGCGGGTATCGTCCGAGCTGGTCCAGCCCATCAGCGGATCGGCCTCGCGCCGCGCCGCCGGGGCGAATTCCAGCATCCACTTCTCGGTGTTCGCGCGCCCCGACTGCATCGCCGTTTTCGCCGGCTTGAAGATCCGCGCCTGCATCCCTCGCCACTCCCTCAATCGCTTCAGCCGCTGGTCGGGGTGACTGGATTCGAACCAGCGACACCCTGCTCCCAAAGCAGGTACTCTACCAGGCTGAGCTACACCCCGGGGCGGCAACCGCGCGAAAACTAACGGAAAGGCCTGCAGCCCGCAACCGGCGCGCCCGGCCGTCGCCGCGGGCAATTCCGACAGGATTCCGCCGGCCGGCGCGAGCCGCGACATCTCGATCACGTGATCAATCTGGGGCCATCTGCCACAGTCCGATGGCTTGACTGAGTTAAGAATGCGTCGCATTCTTACCGGATAACCGCGATGGAGTGTGCGATCTTGCGTGCTTTGACGGCGATCTCGGCCGCAACCCTGGCGCTGGCGCTGCTGGCTTTCGGCCCGGCCGCCCTGGCGGACGACGCCACGCTGGTCCTGGAGCTGAAGGACCACAAGTTCAGCCCGGCCAACCCGACGGTCCCGGCCAATACGCGAATCAAGGTGACGGTGAAGAACCTCGATCCCACCCCGGCCGAGTTCGAGAGCCAGGATTTCGACGCGGAGAAGGTGGTGCCGGGCGGCGGCGAGATCACGGTGAATATCGGCCCGCTCGATCCGGGCGCGTACGATTTCTACGACGAGTACCACCAGCAGGAATCGACCACGCAGCTCACCGTCCAATAACCATCACGCGAATAACCACGCGAATAACCACGGGCAGAACCAGATCATGCTTGCGACGGCCGTCATCGTCTTCCGCGAGGTCATAGAAGCGGCGCTCATCGTCTCCCTGGTGATGGCCGCGACCACCGGCATCCACGGGCGCAATCTCTGGATCGCGCTCGGCGTCGCCGGCGGCGTGGTCGGCGCGGCGATCGTCGCGGCCTTCGCCGGCGCGATCTCCGATCTTGCCTCCGGCATGGGCCAGGAAGTCTTCAACGCGTCGATCATGTTCCTCGCGGTCCTGATGCTGACCTGGCACTGCATCTGGATGAGCAAGCACGGCCGCGAGCTGGCGGCCTCGGCGCGCGCGGTCGGCAAGGACGTGCTGGAAGGCAAGAAGCCGCTGGCGGCGCTCGCCGTCGTGGTCGGCGTCGCGGTGCTGCGCGAGGGCTCGGAAATCGTGCTCTTCCTCTACGGCATCGCCGTCGGCGGCGACAACCAGGCCGGACAGATGGCGATCGGCGGCGTGCTCGGCCTCGCCGGCGGCGTGGCGCTCGGCGCCGCGATGTATTTCGGGCTGCTGCAGATCCCGACCAAGCGTCTTTTCGCGGTCACCAACCTGCTGATCATCCTGCTCGCCTCGGCCATGGCGAGCCAGGGCGTCGCCTACCTGGTGAGCGCCGATTACCTGCCCGCCTGGGGCCACGCGATCTGGGACACCTCCGCCCTGCTCTCGGACAAGAGCCTGTTCGGCAAGATGCTGCACTCGCTGATCGGCTATACCGCCCGGCCCGAGGGCATCCAGATCGCCACCTATGTCGCGACCTTCGTGGCGATCATGCTGCTGATGCGCCAATTCGGCAGCCGCCCGGTCGCCGCCCAGAGCCGCAGCCAGCAGGCCGAATAGCGCTAATGAACCTTGGTTGAGCCCGGATAGGGGCCGGACACCCGGCCCTGCGCCGACAGCTCGCCCCTGCCCGCCTTCTGCTGCCGGTGCATTTCCGCGAGGTCGGCGATCGGCATCGGCTTGCCGAAGAGATAGCCTTGCGCGAGCTCGACGCCTTCGCGGCGCAGGAACTCGGCCTGCTCCAGCGTCTCGACGCCCTCGGCGATGATCTGCAGGCCGAGGCTATGCCCCATCGCGATCGCGGCGCGGACCACGCCTTGCGGCCCGTCGCCGCCGGCGATGTCGATCACGAAGCTGCGGTCGATCTTCAGGAAATCCACCTGGAAGCGCCGGAGCTGGGCCAGCGATGAGTAACCGGTGCCGAAATCGTCGATCGCCAGCTTGCAGCCGAGATTGGAGACGGCGCGGGTCATGTCGATCGCCCGCTCCGGCTCCTGGGCCAGCATGCTCTCGGTCAGTTCCAGCTCCAGCCGCGTCGCCGGAAACTTCGTCCGCTTCAGCTCGTCGCGGATCACGTCGACCAGCTCCTCTTCGGCGAACTGGCCGAAGGAAAGGTTGACCGACAGCGTCACCCCGTCGCCGGCATCGGCGAGCGCCGCGGAAATCTCGCCGATCGCGCGGTCGAGGATGTAGAGGCCGAGATCGCGGATCTGTCCGGTCTCCTCGGCGATCTGGATGAACTGGCCGGGCGGCAGCAATCCGAGGGTCGGATGGCGCCAGCGGGCCAGGGCCTCACAGCCGACCAGCGTCCCGGTCTGGAGATCGACGATCGGCTGATAGGCGAGGAAGATCTGGCGCTCCCGCATCGCCGCCGGCAGCGCGGTCGCCAGGGTCGCCTTGGTGACCGCCGCCTCGTGCAGCGCCGAGGTGAAGAAGCGCAGGCTGCCGCGGATCTCCGCCTTGGCCCGCCGCATGGCGAGCTCGGCATTCATCAGCAATCCTTCGGCGCTGCCCTGGTCGCCGGGGAAGACGCTGATGCCGATGCTGGCGCCGATCCTGAGCTCCGCCTCCGGATGCTCCGAGGCCGCCGAGAGCGCACCGAGCAGCCGCCGGGCCAGCGCCGCCGCGTCATCCGGGCCGTCGGTCATGCGTTGCAGGACGGCGAATTCGTCGCCGCCGCAGCGCGCCACGCTGTCGCTCGGGCGCAGGCAATCGCTGAGCGTCTGGGCGACGCGTTTCAGCACCGCATCGCCGGCATAGCGTCCGAGGCGATCGTTGACGACGGTGAAGTGGTCGAGGCCGATATAGTGAACGGCGAAGCCATGGCCGCTGCGGTCGCATTCCGCGACCTCCTGGTCGATCGCCGCGATCATCGTCGCGCGGTTCAGCACACCGGTCAGCTCGTCGTGCTCGGCCAGGAAGTTCAGCCGGTGCTCCGCCGACTTGCGCTCGGTGATGTCCTGACACACGGCGATGTATTTCTCGATCCTGCCGTCCTCGGCCAGGACCGGCGCGATCACCTGATCGACCGTGATCTCCACGCCGTCCTTGCGCCGGTTGACGAACTCGGCGGCGAAGGACTTGCCAGAGGCGATGGTCTTCCATAGCTCGGCGTAGAAGGCCGCGTTGTGCGCGCCAGACTTCAGGAAGTTGAGATTGCGGCCGACGATCTCGGACAGCGGATAGCCGGTCATGCGCTCGAAGGCCGGGTTGGCCCATTCGACGCAACCGTCCGTGTCGGCGATCACCACGCCGTTGACCGAGCTCTCCAGCACGCGCGACTGGATCTGGAGCTTCCGTGCCTGACGGATGCGCTGCACCAGGCGCCATGCCTCGGCGCCGACGAGCTGCAGCGTGAGCTGGTCCTCGGCAAGATATGGCTGCGTCTTTCCGCTGACGTCGAGCGTCGCGACCCGCATCCCGCCATCGCGGATCTCGGCCGCGCATCGCAGGTCGCCGGCCGCCTCGGAGGATGCCTCGCCGAAACGGATGGTCGTGTCGGTCTTTTCCGCCTCGCGCTGCTGGACGGTCAGAACGGCGGAAGGACTGCCGGTCAGGCGCGCCGCGTGCTCGGCCGCCTTACGCAGGACAGTGTCCTCGGCACCGCCCTCGGCGAGGGCCACGAGATCGAGTTGCGCGAGGCTGCGCCGGTTGAGCATGTCCAGGGCGGCGGCGGAGCGTTTCAACGCCGTCACATCGACCTGCGACCCGATGATGCGACGCGGCAAGCCGGTGGGATCGATCGCGACCACCTCGGCCGTCGCCGAGACCCACAGCCAATCGCCACGGCCGTCGTTCAAGCGGAATTCGCCCTGGAACTGGCCGGCGCGGCCGGACAGCAGGTCCTCGATGGCGAGGATCGTCCGCGCGCGGTCATCCGAATGGACGCGCTCGGCCCACATGACGAGGGTCTCGTCGACCTTCTTCGGGCTGAGGCCGATCTGCCAAGCGCACATTTCGTCGAGCGCGATGCGGCGCGTCGGGACGTCGATCTCGAACAGGCCCAGCCGCGCCGTGCGGGCCGCCAGCGAAAGGCGCGCCTCGCTCTCGATCAATGTCTGTTCCCAGGCATCGTGGTCGCTGACATCGAGGGCGTAGATGTTGAGGCGATCCGGCTGGGTGCTGCTGCCGCGCAGCAGATAGCAGCGCTCGCCGAAGCGGAAGCGGCGCTCCTCGCCGCGCGCCTCCCACATCGCCTTGCAGGCCCTTCGCCATTCGTCGCGCAAGGCCGGATCGTCGGCGAGCATGGCCAGGAAGCGCTTCGCCGCGGCATTGGCGCAGCGCACCTCGCCCAGATCGTCGATTTGCAGCGCCGGATTCGGGTTGCCGTCGGCCAGGCCGGCCAATTCCTCGCGCTCGGTCGTGCCGTCGGCGCGGCCGCGGCGGCGCCGGCCGCCGCCGAACACGCTTCCAAGCCCCAGCGCCATGAGGACCTGGCCCATGGGCTCGCCCCGGCCGGCGAGGTGCGGCGCGCTTTGCGCGGCGGCGACATTCGCCCAAAGCAACAGGAGGCTCAGGGCGGCAACCGCGACTACCGGAATGCGGGATATGGCCGAACGCCGGGCGCGCCGCTGCATACCGGAGGCTTCAGCCGCTCGAATGCCTACATCCCTCGATTGAGCGGAGGCGCTCTTCATCCCGATAGTCACCGTTTCTCCGAGGAGTCGTGGACAATTCGATCAAGGGATAAAGTCCTTGATCAGGGTAAGGTCCGACTCCATTCAGTTACGGCCACTCTGGCCCTATTACCCCTAACAAACCTTTGAAGGGGTTGGTTACCAAAGCCTTAAAGGTGGGCTTCGGTGCAGCAGAGACCATAGCTTGACAATATGATAAGCTTGCTTATGTTAAGCATATCCTATTGAGATAGACTGCCATGTTTCCCCTGACTTTTGGTTTCCTCCTTCATGACACCGCGCGGCTGATGCGCCGGGATTTCGAGCGGCGCTCGCGCAGCTCGGGCCTGACCCGCGCGCAATGGGCGGTGCTGGCCTATCTCGCCCGCTCCGAAGGCACCAGCCAAGCCGCCTTGGCCGAAATGCTGGAGATCGAGCCGATCACCCTGGTCCGCCTGCTGGACCGCCTGGAGAATGCCGGCTGGGTCGAGCGACGGCCGGATCCTTCGGACCGCCGGGTTCGTCGACTCTATCTGACCGAAACCGCGCGCCCCTTGATGGAGCAGTTTCAGGAACTCGCCTCGGCGACGCGCGAGGCCGCCTTGAGCGGCCTGAGCGAGGCGGAACGGCGTCAGCTCAGCGATCTTCTCATGAAGGTCCGCACCAACCTCTCCGGTCGCGACCTGGCGGCCGCCCCGACAACCGCCGGCAAATCCGAGCGGTCCCGTCAGAAAGTCTCACACAATGCCTGATTCCGGCTCGGCTCCCGACAATTCCCAAAGCAGCGCCACGCCCAGCGCGGCGCCCGGCACGCCGGCCCCTGCGATCAAGAGCGACGGCGTCACCGCGGCCTTCCGCAAGCGCCGGCGCTGGCGCCGGCTGCTGCTCGCGCTCGGCCCGATCGTGGTGGTGATCGGCGCGGCCTATGTCTATGCGACCGGCGGACGGTACCAGGGCACCGACAATGCCTATGTGCAGGCGCACATGGTCTCGATCAGCCCGGAGATCTCCGGCCGGGTGGTCGAGGTGCCGGTGCATGAGAACGAGCCGGTCAAACAGGGCGAGACCCTGCTGCAGATCGACCCCGAGCCGCTGCAGATCGCGATCGCCGGCGCCCAGGCCAATCTCGATGCCGCCCGCAACAACATCACGGCGCAGAAGGCCGCCTATCGCCAGCGGCAGGCCGACCTGCAGGCGGCGAAGGACAATATCGGCTTCGCCCAGCGCGAATTTGCCCGACGCGAAAAGCTGTTCGCCGCCAAGGCGATCTCGGAATCGGAATACGACGAAGCCCGCAACCAGGTGAATGTCAACCAGAGCAACGCGGCCGCCATCCAGCAGGATATCCAGCGCATCCTCTCCGAGCTCAACGGCAATCCGGACATCGCGCCGGACGATCATCCGACGGTGCGCGCGGCCCAGGCCAAGCTCGATCAGGCCAGGCTCGACCTGCAGCATGCCACCATCGTCGCGCCCGGCGACGGCATCGTGAGCCAGATCGACGACATCCGCCCAGGCACCTACCTCCAGGCCGGCCGCGCGGCGTTCAGCCTGGTCTCGGACCAGGATCTCTGGGTCGATGCCAATATGAAGGAGACGGACATGACCTATGTCCGTCCCGGCCAGAGCGCGACCATCACGGTCGATACCTATCCCGGCGTCGCGTTCCAGGCGGTGATCGACAGTATCGGCGCCGCCACCGGCTCGGAGTTCAGCGCCCTGCCGGCGCAGAATTCCAGCGGCAACTGGGTCAAGGTGGTGCAGCGCATCCCGGTCCGCTTGAAGATCGTCAGCCAGAACGCGCAGACCCCGTTGCGCGCCGGCATGAGCGTCGAGGTTTCGATCGACACCGAGCATCATCGCTCGCTGCCGGACATCATCCACTCGGCCATGGCCTGGATGGGCCAGGACAAGAAGAAATAGGCCGCGGGCCATGACCGCCGCCGCATCCGGCGCCAAACCAGCCGCTTCGCCTTTCCTGATCACCTGCTCGATCATGCTGGCGACGATCATGCAGGCGCTGGACACCACCATCGCCAACGTCGCCCTGCCCCACATGCAGGGATCGCTCTCCGCGACCCAGGACCAGGTGGCCTGGGTGCTGACCTCCTATATCGTCGCCGCCGCGATCATGACGCCGCCCACCGGCTTCCTGAGCGCCAAGCTCGGCCGCAAAAGGCTGTTCGTCTGGTCGGTGATCGGCTTCACCCTTGCCTCGATGCTCTGCGGCATCGCCGCCACCTTGGACCAGATGGTGCTGTTCCGGCTGCTGCAAGGCGTGTTCGGCGCGGCTTTGGTGCCGCTGTCGCAATCGGTGCTGCTCGACACCTATCCGCGCGAGAAGCACGGCGCGGCCATGGCGATGTGGGGCGTCGGCGTCATGGTCGGCCCGATCCTCGGCCCGACGCTCGGCGGCTATCTGACCGAGTACTACAACTGGCGCTGGGTGTTCTTCATCAACCTGCCGTTCGGCATCCTCGCCTTGCTCGGCATCCTGGCTTTCGTGCCGGAGACCGCCCATGAGCGCGACCGTCCGATCGACTTCTTCGGATTCGCGCTCCTCAGCCTCGCCATCGGATCGCTGCAGATGATGCTCGACCGCGGCGAGCTCAAGGACTGGTTCTCCTCGACCGAGATCGTGGTCGAGACGGTGGTCGCGGCCCTGAGCTTCTACATGTTCCTGGTGCACATGCTGACGCACGAGCACCCGTTCATCACGCCGCGGCTGTTCAAGGACCGGAACCTGGTCACCGGCCTATTCTTCATCTTCCTGGTGGGCATCGTGCTGCTCGCCACCATGGCGCTGCTGCCGCCCTTCCTGCAGAACCTCAAAGGCTATCCGGTCATCACCGTCGGCTTCGTGCTGGCGCCGCGCGGCATCGGGACCATGATCGCCATGCTGATCGTCGGCCGCCTGGTCGGCCGCGTCGATACCCGGCTGCTGATCCTGTCGGGCCTGATCGCGACCGCCTATTCGCTCTGGCAGATGGTCGGCTTCAACCTCGACACCGACCAGTATGCCATTGTCGAGAGCGGCATCATCCAGGGCTTCGGCCTGGGCTTCATCTTCGTCCCGCTGAGCACGATCACCTTCTCGACCCTGGACCCGCGCCTGCGCACCGAGGCGGCCGGCCTGTTCAGCCTGCTGCGCAATATCGGCAGCAGCATCGGCATCTCGGTGGTGACCGCGCTGCTCTCCGAAAGCACCCAGGTCAACCACGCGATCATCGCGGAGCAGGTGACGCCGTTCAATCCGATGATGCAGTGGCCGCAATTGCCCTCCGCCTGGTCGCTCGACACGACATCGGGGATGGCCGCGCTCAACGCCGAGGTGACCCGGCAGGCCGCCACCATCGCCTACCTGAACGACTTTCAGTTCATGATGTGGGTGACCGTGGCGGCGATCCCGCTCCTGCTGCTGCTCCGGCGGCCGGGCCCGGCGCCCCAGCGCGGGCCCTCGACCTCGGCGGCGGCCGCGGCGCTGGAATAAGAACTGCGGCAAATCGTTTTCATCTTTCTGGCCGAATCAAGGCAACTTCCTCCCCGAATTCGGGTTCGGACTCTTAAGAGGTCCCGCTAACCCGTTGGCGCACCCTGCAAATGCTTGCTGCGGTGCGCCAAGTTCCGGAGGTATCCGATGACCGCGACCACGGCCGCCGCAGCGGTCGCCATATGGTTGGCCCTGCAGGTGCCGATCGGCATGGCGATCGGCTGCTATATCCGTCATGCACAAGCCTGGGAGAAAGCGAAGCCATCCCTGGCGAAGCCGAAGACACGGCGCTTTAAACACCGCCCTTTCGGGGAATGCCCGCCGGCCGCATTGTTCAGAGGCTGACGTCAGAGGCCCAGGCGCGGCGCAGCCGTGTGAACCGGCGCGCTCGCGCTATTCGCCGGCCTTGGCGGGTTCCTTCATCCTCGATTGCGGCATCGCCTCGCCGCGGATGCCCTGGCTCTCGCTGGCCGCGAAGACCAGCTCGATGTTGACGCCGTTCGGATCCTCGATGAACAACTGGTGCTGCTCGAGATTGGGCACCACGCGTTCGCGGAACTTCACGCCGAGGCCGAGCAGCCGCTCCTGATACTCGCTCAGGCCCTGGCAGCGGAACGCGATATGGTCGAGCGAGCCGCTGCCCGGTCCATCATGGCGCTCTCCGACATAGCCGCGCACTTCCTTCTCGTCATCGGTGACGGTGATGATGTGCACGACCGGAGTCTCGCCGATATAGAGCCAATGCCCGGGGAAGCGGAAACCGGGCCGCCAGCCCTCCTTGAGCCCCAGCACCTTGGTGTAGAAGTGCACGGTCGCTTCGGGACTGCGGGTCCGCAGCGTGTAGTGATCGAGCCGCATCGCACCTCTCCTTTCGGAAATCAGGCTCCCAGCTTAGTCCACTTTCCGCCCTTGGCCGAGGATTTCAGCACCGCCTCGATGAAGGCCATGCCTTTGACCCCATCATCGATGGTGGGAAACAACACGGCCTTGTCCGGCTTCTTCTTCGCGCGGGCGGCGCGGATCGCCGCCGCCGCCTCGGTATAGATGTTGGCGAAGCCTTCCAGATATCCCTCGGGATGCCCCGGCGGCACCCGGGTCACGCGGTTGGCCGACGCGTTGGCCGCCGGCGAGCCTCTCGTCAGCAATTGCTGCGGCTTGCCGTAGGGATACCAGGTCAGATAGTTCGGCTCCTCCTGGCGCCATTCGAGCCCGCCTTTGGTGCCGTAGACCCGGAGCTTGGCCGCATTCTCGTTGCCGACCGCCACCTGGCTCGCCCAGAGCATGCCCTTGGCGCCGCCCTTATAGCGCAGCAGCACGTTGACGTTGTCATCGACCTTGCGGCCCTTCACGAAGGTGTCGACATCCGCCAGCACGGACTCGAGCTCGAGGCCGGAGACGAAGGCCGCGAGATTGTGCGCATGGGTGCCGATATCGCCGATCGCACCGCCGCCCGACTGCTTCGGATCGGTGCGCCAGGCGGCCTGCTTCTGGCCGTCGCGCTCGATCGGCTCGGTCAGCCAGTCCTGCGGATACTCGACCTGGATGATGCGCAGATCGCCGAGCGCGCCCTCGGCCACCATCTGCCGCGCATGCCGCACCATGGGATAGCCGGTGTAGTTGTGCGTGAGGCAGAAGACCAGGCCGCTGGACTTCACCAGCTTCTCCAAGGCCAGCGCTTCCTTCAGGCTGATCGCGAGCGGCTTATCGCAGATGACGTGGATGCCGGCTTTCAGGAAGGCGATCGCCGGCGGCACATGGAGATGGTTCGGCGTGACGATCGCCACCGCCTCGATCCCGTCCTTGCGCGCCTTCTCGGCCCTGGCCATCGTCTGGTAATCGCCGTAGCAGCGATCCTCGGCAAGGCCGAGCGCCTTGGCCGAGCGGATGGCTTTCTCCGGCGAGGCCGAGAGCGCACCCGCCACCAGCTCGTAGTGATCGTCCATCCGCGCGGCCAGACGGTGCACGGCGCCGATGAAGGCGCCCTCGCCGCCGCCGACCATGCCGTACCTGATCTTGCCGAGCGCCTTGTCCCCTCTTCCCTCGATCGCCATTGAGCCCCCATCCGTTAGAGATAACTGTTCACCAGATTCTCGAGATATTCCTGCTGGCCGGATTTCGGCCGCGGATCGGAATTGCCCTTCTCCACCTTCGCCGCCAGATCGGCGAGCGAGCGCTGGCCGCCGAGGATCGCCTTGCCCTCGGCGCCATCCCATCCGACATAGCGCTCCTTGACGTAGCGGTCGAGAGCGCCGTCCTCGATCATCCGGCCGGCGATGGTCAGCGCCCGGGCACAGACATCCATGGCGCCCATATGTCCATAAAGCAAGTCGGCCGGATCGAGCGATTGACGCCGGATCTTGGCGTCGAAGTTCAAGCCGCCGGTCGCCAGGCCACCGGCCTTGAGGATGGTATAGAGCGCCAGCGCGGTCTCCGGGATGTTGTTCGGGAACTGGTCGGTGTCCCAGCCGAGCTGCGGATCGCCGCGGTTCATGTCGATCGAGCCCAGGATGCCGAGCGCCGCCGCGAGCGCGATCTCGTGCTCGAAACTGTGCCCCGCCAGGGTCGCGTGGTTGTTCTCGATATTGACCTTGATCTCTTTCTCCAGCCCGTACGCCTTCAGGAAGCCGAACACCGAGGCGGTGTCGAAGTCGTATTGATGCTTGGTCGGCTCGCGCGGCTTGGGCTCGATCAGGATCGTGCCCTTGAACCCGATCTTGTGCTTGTGCTCGACCACCATCTGCATGAAGCGGCCGATCTGGTCGAGCTCGCGCTTCAGGTCGGTGTTGAGCAAGGTCTCGTAGCCCTCGCGGCCGCCCCAGAGCACGTAATTAGCGCCGCCCAGCTCATGGGTCGCCTCCAGCGCGTTCTTCACCTGCGCCGCCGCCCAGGCGAAGACTTCCGGATTGGGATTGGTGGCCGCACCCGCCATATAGCGGCGATGCGAGAACAGGTTCGCGGTGCCCCAGAGCAGCCTGACCTTGGTCTCCTCCATCTTCCTGGCGAAGATCTCGACGATACTGCGGAAGTTGCGGTTGGATTCCGCGAAGCTCGCGCCTTCCGGCGCCACGTCGCGGTCATGGAAGGTGAAGAACGGCACGCGAGTCAGACGGAAGAGCTCGAAGGCGACATCCGCCTTCAGCTTCGCCATCTGCATCGGATCGCTGCCGTCTCCGAACCAGGGGCGCTCGAAGGAGGCGCCGCCGAACGGGTCGTTCCCCTGCCAGCAGAAGCTGTGCCAATAGCAGATCGCGAAGCGGAGATGATCCTCCATCCGCTTGCCCAGCACCTTGGCATCCGGATCGTACCATTTGAAGGCGAGCGGCTTCTTCGAATCCCTGCCTTCGAACGGGATCGGCTCGGAGATCGGGAAGAACTTGGCGACGGGAGCGTTCATGGCGTGGCTTCCTTGAGACAGGGGTAGAGCGAGCGGTAGCGGCCGTAGACGGATTGATACTGCTCGACGAGCGCGCGATCGGGT
>DASZYM010000469.1:0-1535 GCA_035545355.1 Dongiaceae bacterium | reverse complement strand
GCCGTCGATGAAGCATTGCTGCCGGAACAGGCTCTTGTCTTTGATCGGCAGCGGAGCCGCAGTCGGCGCCTTGGCGGCAGCTTGCGACATGGAAAGACCTCGGTCGGTTGTTGGAAAGCGCGGAGTATACGCCCGGTCTTGGTAAATGCAATGCAACCGGGAAATGCTCAATTTATTTTCATAATCAAAGCGCTAGCCGGTCAAATTCGCGCGCCGTCTCAATCGGATTTCCGCTCTGCCAGCGCGGCTCCGGCGGCCGCAAATCCTGAACGGATGGCGCCTTCGATGGTTGCCGGCCAGCCGGTATCGGTCCAGTCGCCGGCGAGCAGAAGATTGCGCCAGCGGGTGCGCGTCCCCGGCCGGCGTCGAAGCTGATCGGGTGTCGCCAAGAAGGTCGCCCGCTTCTCGCGGACGATACGAGAGGGCGGCAACGGCGCCCGGCCGAGATCGTAGGCGCGGGTCACGTCGCGCCAGATCGCGGCGGCGACCTCGTCGGGATCGCGGTCCAGCAGACGGTCGGCGGCGCTGGTCGTGGTCGAGACGATGCCCGGCTTCAGGAAGATCCATTCCGCCGTGCCGCCGACCAGGCCAAGGAAGCTGTAAGCCGGTCCGGGCAGGTTTTCGACCTTGAAATGCGCGTTGACGATGGCGCCGAAGGCATCGGGCGCCGTCAGCTCCGGCACCAGGTCCTGCGCGACCGGCGCCGTCACCGCGAGGACGACGCCCTCATCCTCGCCGATCGCGGTTTCGCCCCGGCCGAAATCGAGCGCGGCGACGCGGTCGCCGTCGAAGCGCAGGGCCCGCAGGCGCTGCGCGAAACGGACCTCGCCGCCCTTGGCCTGGATCGCGGCGATCGCCGGATCGACCAGACTTTCGCTCAGCCCTTCCTTCGGGAAGATCGGATGCAAGGCAGCGCCGCCGCGGCCGAACGTGTCGGCGAAGATCTCGCCCATCAGGCGGGCCGAGGCACGGTCGGCATCGGTGTTGAGCGCCGCGACCGCGAGCGGCGCCCAGAGCCGGCGATAGATCGCGCGTTCGGTAGCGATGGTCTGCGCGATCGTCGCCGTGACGGGCGCCCGCATCAGCCGGAAGGCGTCGAGATAGTCGAAGAGCCCGGTGCCGGCGACGCGGCGATGGGCCAGGAACAGCCACCACGGGAGACGGCCTTCGGTGGGCCGCACCGACCAGCGTTCGCGCGTCTCGAGGTCGAGGAAGTTGTACTCGGCGCGGTCCGTCGTCTCGAAGGTCGCGGCGGCGCCGATCTCGGCCACATAGGCCATCGCGGCGGTGTTGCCGCTGACCAGCAGGTGATTGCCGTTATCGACGCGGCAGCCCAGCGTCTCGTCGAAATAGGAGCGGCAGCGCCCGCCCGCCTGCCCCGCCGCCTCGTAGACGACGGCCCTGCGTCCCGCCTGGCAGAGACGGACCGCGGCGGCCAGCCCGGCGAGGCCGGCGCCGATCACGTGGACGGTGCCCCTTGGGACCGTTCCGGATTTCATCGCGCGAGATTCATCTCAGAGGAAGCCGAAGCGGAA
>DASZYM010000468.1:0-2995 GCA_035545355.1 Dongiaceae bacterium | reverse complement strand
GCATCGAACTCGCGCATGGTCGCCTTATCCACCAGCCCGGACTTATGCAGGCCGGACGCCGTCTTATGAACCGACCGGAGGATACCGGCCTCGGTCTTTCTCGATACGGTCATTGGCTCCTCACCTCGATCAACTCGCCAGCAGTCTCCGCTCTTTGAATCTGCTCCCTGGAGAAACCAAAGGATGATCACGCGAAAGCCGCCTGATTTTCCTCCGCCCTCACGGGCGATCCGCTGCTTGAATACACCGGCGCCGAGATCAGCGTCGTAGCGGCCGGCGGCAACATCATTGGCCGCCTGAACGAGAGTCGCATCGATCAGCTTCGCCTTCCGGGCAAAGCGGGAGAACTCCTTGGTCATGTAGACGGTCATGCCCGCCCCGGCGGCCCGGACTCGGGTAGCATATAGTCCTCAGAGCTATACCTGTCAATTCCGTGCCGCACCCGAATTGCGCCGCCGGATATCGCCGTCTAGCATATCGTGATGAAAACCAATCCCGGCAATTTCTTCGAGGACTTCCGCCTCGGCCAGACCATCCGCCACGCGGTGCCGCGCACCGTGACGGCGGGGGATGTGGCACTTTATATCGGCCTCACCGGATCGCGCTTTGCGCTGCCGTCTTCGAACAGTTTCGCGCAGAGCCTCGGCCTCGCTCGCGCGCCGATGGACGATCTGCTGGTCTTCCACATCGTGTTCGGGCGGACCGTCGCCGACATCTCGCTCAATGCCGTGGCCAATCTCGGCTATGCCGGATGCAAATTCGGGATGCCGGTCTTTCCCGGCGACACATTGAGCGCGACCTCGACGGTCATCGGCCTCAAGGAGAATTCCAACCGCGAGACCGGCACCGTCTATGTACGCTCGACCGGGGTCAATCAACGCGGCGAGACCGTGCTCGACTACATCCGCTGGGTGATGGTGCGCAAATACGACAAATCATCGCCGGCACCCGAGGCGGTCGCGCCGGATCTGCCGAGCGCCGTCGAGCCGGCCGACTTCGCCATCCCTCCCGGCCTCGATCTCCAGCACTACGACACCGGGCTCGCCGGTGCGCCGCATCTCTGGGACGACTTCCGGCCCGGCGAGCGGATCGACCATGTGGACGGCATGACCCTGGAAGAGTCCGACCACATGACGGCCACCCGGCTCTACCAGAACAATGCCAAGGTGCATTTCAACCAGTTCGCCGAAGCCAAGGGCCGGTTCGGCCGGCGGCTGATCTATGGCGGCCATATCATCTCGCTGGCCCGGGCGCTCTCGGCCAACGGCCTCGCCAATGCATTCCGCATCGCCGCCATCCATGGCGGACGCCACGTCAATCCGAGCTTCGCCGGCGACACGATCCATGCCTGGACCGAAGTCATATCCCGGGACCATGTCGCGGGCCGCGGCGATCTCGGCGCCCTGCGCCTGCGCACCATCGCTACCAAGGACCAGCCCTGCACGGATTTTCCGAACATGGCGGCGGATGGAAAATACCCGCCCTCGGTCGTGCTCGATCTCGATTACAGCGTGCTGATGCCGCGCCGATGAGGAACCCGCGCGGCAGCCATGTCTTAACCGCGCATTCACCCTCCGGCCGCCAAGATTGACGCTCTTAGGTTAAAGGCGTATCTGTTCAAGGCCTTTGCTGCACTGCAATCGCTGCCTCGTCCGGCGTTCAACCCGGACGGATTTCTGTAGGACTCACGCAAAGCGGAAACATGGCCGGCCATCCCAGACCGCTGTCGCCCCATCTCCAGATCTATCGGCGCCAGCTCACCTCGGTTCTCTCCATCCTCCACCGCATCACCGGCATCGGCCTCGCGGTCGGATTGCTCTATCTGGTCTGCTGGCTGGTGGCGGCCGCGCGCGGCGCCGATTCCTTCAACGCGCTGCAGAGCTTCAACGGCTCGATCATCGGCCGCCTGCTGCTGTTCGGCTGGACCATCGCCTTCTTCTACCATCTGCTGAACGGCATCCGGCATCTGGCCTGGGATGCCGGCTGGGGCTTCGAACTGCCCACGACCTACCGCACCGGCTGGTCGGTGGTCGTCGGCACCGCCGTGCTGACGCTCGTCGCCTGGATCGTCGGCTACTACCAGATGGGGTCGTTCTGATGGATGAGGTCACCAAGACGCCGGACCTTGCCGGGGCCTCCCGCTCGTATCGCAGCAACATCGCGCGGGTGCGGGGCTTGGGCTCCGCCAAGGAAGGCGTGCAGCATTGGTGGCTGCAGCGCCTCAGCGCCCTGGCGCTGATCCCGCTCGGCATCTGGCTGGTCGCATCGCTGGTCGGCACGGCCGGGGCCGATCATGCCGCGATCGCCCAATGGCTGGGCTCGCCCTTCACCGTGGGCGCGCTCAGCCTCACCATCATCGCGTCTTTCTATCACGCGGTGCTCGGGCTTCAGGTGGTGATCGAGGATTACATCCATGCCAAGGCGGCGAAGTTCACGCTGCTGATCCTGATCTATTTCGCCGCCTTCGCGCTCGGCGCGGCGGCGATCCTTTCCCTGTTTTACGGCGCTTTCGCCGGCTGATTTCGAGACCGCTCTCATGGCAGACACCCAAGTCAACGGCGCACCCCAGGGTTCACCACGGATCAACGGCGACGCCTATCCCTTCGTCGATCACCAATACGACGTCGTCGTGGTCGGCGCCGGCGGCGCGGGATTGCGCGCCACTTTCGGCATGGCGGAGAAGGGGCTGAAGACCGCCTGCATCTCCAAGGTCTATCCGACCCGCAGCCATACCGTGGCGGCGCAGGGCGGCATCTCGGCCTCGCTCGGCAATATGGGCGAGGACGACTGGCGCTGGCACATGTACGACACGATCAAGGGCTCCGACTGGCTCGGCGACCAGGATGCGATCGAGTACATGGTGCGCGAGGCGGTGCCGGCGATCATCGAGCTCGAGCATTACGGCGTTCCCTTCAGCCGCACCGAGGAGGGCAAGATCTACCAGCGCCCGTTCGGCGGCATGACCACCGAGTTCGGCAAGGGCATCGCCCAGCGC
>DASZYM010000467.1:0-7646 GCA_035545355.1 Dongiaceae bacterium | reverse complement strand
GTGGTCGCGACCTCGGACAGCCTCGGCATGGCCAAGGACGTGATGGCCGCCAAGCCGATGGTGCTCTACGAGAGCGACGACTTCGTGGCCCTGGCCTCGGAGGAAGTCGCGATCCGCAGCATTTTCCCGAAGGAAATCGACACGTTCGACCCCTATGAAGGGGAAGTCCGGGTCTGGAAGCGGTAGAACAAAGAGAACGGAAACCTGCCATGGCGCTTCGCACCAAATCGCACGACATGGGGATGCATACCGAGCGTCTCGCCGGTCGCACCCAACAGCGCTTCTTCGAGGCGGATGCCGAGGAGAATTTCACCTATCCCGGCGCCTATGAGGTCGATTTCAACAAGCGGACCGAGTTCGACGCCGCGAAGCTGACGCCGACCGAGATCAACCGGAAGATCCGCGACCTGATGTCGAAGGGCTACGGCACGATCGTGCTGAAGAATCCCGGCGCCAAGCACGGCGTCGCGGTCGGCCTGCTGAACAAGCTCAACCTCATCATCGAGGGCAGCCTCGGCTATTTCGGCTGCGGTTTGATCGACGGACCGAATATCCGCATCAGCGGCCGGGTGGGCTGGTCCTGCGCCGAGAACATGCTGGCCGGCACCGTGATCATCGAGAAGAACGCCGGCTCGACCTTCGGCGCCGCGATCCGCGGCGGCGACCTGGTCTGCAAGGGCGATGTCGGCGCCCGCATGGGCATCGACATGAAGGGCGGCACGATCATCGTCGGCGGACGGGCCGGCGCCTTCTGCGGCTTCATGATGCAGCGCGGCCGCATGGTGATCCTGGGCGACGCGGGCAAGAACCTCGGCGATTCCATGTATGACGGCACGATCTATGTCGGCGGCAAGATCGAAGGGCTCGGCGTCGATGCCGTACCCGGCGAGATGACCGATCTCGATTGCCAGTGGCTGGAGCGCAAGCTGAAGCTCTACGACCTGAAGGCGCCGAAAGGGGTCAAGAACATGACCAAGATCGTCGCCGGCAAGCAGCTCTGGAACTACGACAATCTCGAACCCACCGAGAAGAAGCTCATTCTGTAGTCACGGGTCGAAAGGAAATCATCATGGCGAACTCGAAGCAGACCCGTTCCGGCAAGAAGCCCGATAAGGCACTCGCGAAGTCCAAGGCGGCGGTGAAACTGGTCAAGACCGCACCGAAGCCCGCGGGCAAGCCGGCGCCGAAGAAGAACAAGAAGCCGCTGTCGCGCGACACCCATCGCTTGGGCAACAGCTTCATCTTCCCGCCCAATGTGATCGACGACATCCACATCAAGTCCGAGCTCGGCCGCTATCGCATGCGCGGCTTCTCGCTCTTCAAGAAGATCCCGAGCTGGGACGACCTGACCTTCCTGCCGGGCACCTTGACCCGCTTCGTGATCGAGGGCTATCGCGAGAAGTGCCTGACCCAGACCGTGATCGGCCCGAAGGCCAAGCGCCCGCTGGTGCTCGATATCCCGGTCTACATCACCGGCATGAGCTTCGGCGCTCTGTCGTTCGAGGCGAAGATCGCGCTCGCCCGCGGCGCCACCATGGCCGGCACGGCGACCTGCTCCGGCGAAGGCGGCATGATCCCCGACGAGCGGCGCTATAGCTCGAAGTGGTTCTATCAGTGCATCCAGTCGCGCTACGGCTTCAACCCGCACCACCTGCAGCTCGCCGATGCCTGCGAGTTCTTCATCGGCCAGGGTTGCAAGGTCGGCCTCGGCGGCCACCTCATGGGTCAGAAGGTGACCGACCAGGTCGCCGAGATGCGCTCGCTGCCCGCCGGCATCGACCAGCGATCGCCGGCGCGCCACCCGGACTGGCTCGGCCCCGACGATCTGGCGCTGAAGATCAACGAGGTGCGCGAGGCGACCAACGGCGAGATCCCGATCCAGTTGAAGCTCGGTGCGGCGCGCGTCTATGACGACGTCCGCATGGCTGCCAAGACCGGGCCGGATTCGATCTATATCGACGGCATGGAAGGCGGCACCGGCGCCGGCCCGCATGTCGCGACCGAGGAGACCGGCGTACCCGGCATCGCCGCGATCCGCCAGGCCCGCAAGGCCTTGGACGACGTGGGCAAGTCGGGCGAGATCAGCCTGGTCTATGCCGGCGGCATCCGGAACGGCGGCGACGTTGCGAAGGCGCTGGCCTTGGGCGCCGATGCGGTGGCGATCGGCCATTCGGCGCTGATGGCCTTGAACTGCAACAAGGACATTCCGGAAGCCGACTTCCCGAACGAGATCGGCTGCGAGGCGGGCTACTGCTACCACTGCCATACCGGCCGCTGCCCGGTCGGCGTGGCGACGCAGGATCCCAAGCTGCGCGCGCGGCTCGATCCCGACGAGGCCGCCGAGCGGGTCTACAACTTCCTGCACTGCCTCACGATCGAGGCGCAGATGATGGCCCGCGCCTGCGGCAAGACCAACATCCACTCGCTGGAGCCGGAAGATCTGGCGGCGCTGACCATGGAAGCCTCCGCGCTCGCGCAGGTGCCGCTGGCCGGATCGCAGCACACCGTCGGCCGTCCCGACATGAACCGGTACTGAGGAGATCGCCATGGCAAAGCCAAGCAAGCCGAACGGATCGAAGGCGGCCGGGTCCAAGAAGGACGACGTCAACAAGTTCCTGAAGAGCCCGTCGGGCCTCGACAGCGCGCGCGAGAAGGAGATCGGGCAGCACATCGGCTATCGCTACGATGTGAACCTGGTGCCGGATTACACGCGCATCACGCCCTTCCTGAAGCGGTACATGGAGATCATGGGCTGGGACGACCTCAACTGGCTGGAGGACGTCCACATGGGCTACGAGGAAGGCCGGGCCGCCGTCTTCGACCGCAACATCAACGGCTGGGTCACGGTGCCCAAGAACATCAAGCTGCCGGACAACCAGCAGGACCGCGACATGATCGCCCGCGAGCTGCTGATCAAGTTCCAGATGTCCCGCAAGCACCCGATGGTGGACCTGAACAAGGCCTACCGGAAGTTTTGAAGTGGAGTTTCGATCGAAGAGACCCGTCGACCCCTCACCCAACCCTCTCCCTCAAGGGGAGTGGGCTTTATATCCAGTCTCGCTTTGGCATTTGAGTAAACGCGGTGGACTCCCTCTCCCCCTGAGGGAGAGGGTAGGGGTGAGGGGTCGAAGACTCTTTCCGACGATGTGACAAGACTCGAGGCGCCCTCGCTCCTTCTTCGCGTAGATGGGGAGCGGGGGTTCTTTTTCAGCCTTCTTGCGCGCGGCGCCAGTCCGGCGTGAACAGGAGGATGCGGATGCCGTCGGGCATGTTCGGATTGAACAGCCGATTGTGCCAGTAGGTGGATTGGTAGAGCGGATCATGCTCGGGAAGTTCCATGACGCTGACCAGCAGACGGAAGGTCTGGCCGAATTCCGCGAAATCGAGCCAGGCGCGGCCGTGGTTGAGCAGGACGTCCGCGACCGGGGCGTTCGGTCCGAACAGGGCGGTCATGCGCTCGTCGAATTCGCCGGATTTCTGGAAATAGCCGGCGGCCATGTGCTCGATCGCCTTCTCCCACCGCTCGACCGGATCCTGGGTTTTCAAAACCTGATGCCGGAAGAGCGAGGTCGAGTGTTCCGGTTCGTGCTTGTGGATCACGACCATGATGCCCGGATGGAGCTCGGTGCCGTCCTCGGCGGAGACCGCGGGGCGCATGCCGGGCGAGGGCCGGCCGCCGCCGTCGCGCATCGCCATCTGCCGGATGCGGCATTGCCAGTGCAGAAAGTCGTCCCGCAGCTTCTCCGCCGCGGGGCCGATCCGGATCACGTTGTCGGCGGTTTTGCTCATGGTCTAAAAGGTGCTTCCAAGACCGCCGCTTGGCAAGACGAGTCCCACTCTGGATATGAATGATGGGAAAGTTTGTTGAATATGGGGAAACAGGGGGCTATCGTCCGCCACCCCCTGAATCATTGGCTTCCGAATTCGGGATCTGACGCAGCATGTTGCCGGCTTTTCTGCCCACCGGGCTCCTCAAATACGGCTTTCTAAAGAAGTATCCGGCCTTCCGCTACATCCCGAAGGCGACGGAGCTGAAGCAGCATTACGACGTCGTCATCATCGGCGGCGGCGGGCATGCCTTGGCGACGGCCTACTACCTCGCCCGGAACCACGGCATCACCAATGTCTGCATCCTGGAGCGCGGCTATCTGGCCGGCGGCAACACCGCCCGCAACACCGCGATCATCCGGTCGAACTACCTGACGCCGGAAGGCGTGAAGTTCTACGAGGAATCGCTGCGGCTCTACCGCGACCTCTCGCAGGACCTGGATTTCAACATCCTCTATTCCGAGCGCGGGCATTTCACCCTGGCGCATACCGATGCCGCCATGCGCACCAGCCGCTGGCGCGCCGAGGTCAACAAGCATCTGGGCGTCAATTCCGAGCTGATCTATCCGGATGAGATCGCGCGGCTCTGCCCCTCGCTGAACATGAGCGACGACGTGCGCTATCCGATCCTGGGCGCGCTCTACCATCCGCCGGGATCGATCGCCCGCCACGACGCGGTCGCCTGGGGCTATGCGGCGCGCGCGGCGCAGATGGGCGTCGAGATCCACCAGCAGACGCCGGTCACCGGCCTCATCATCCAGAACGGCAAGGTCAAGGGCGTGCAGGTTCCGGGCGGTGCCATCGGCGCGGGCCAGGTGCTGCAGGCGGTCGCCGGCATGACCTCGGTCGTCGCCAAGATGGCCGGTTTCAAGCTGCCGATCCGCACCATTCCGCTGCAGGCCTGCGTCTCGGTGCCGCTGAAGCCGTTCCTGGACCAGATCATCGTTTCGGGCAGCCTGCACGTCTACGTGTCGCAATCGTCGCGCGGCGAGCTGGTGATGGGCGGCTCGACCGATCCCTATGGCCTCTATTCGACCCGCTCGACCCTGGACTTCAAGGAAGGCCTGCTCGGCCACATGCTCGAGCTCCTGCCGATGCTGGGCGACGTGAAGATCCTGCGCCAATGGGCCGGCATGGCCGACATGACGCCGGATTTCTCGCCGATCATGGGCCTGACCCCCGTCGAGAACTATTACATCGACAGCGGCTGGGGCACCTGGGGCTTCAAGGCGACGCCGGTCTGCGGCAAGACCATGGCCTACACCATCGCCAACAACGCGCCGCATGAGCTGATCAAGCCGTTCTCCTACGAGCGCTTCCTGACTTACTCGCAAGTCGGTGAAAAGGGCGCGGCCTCGGTGGGGCACTGATCATGAAAGTCATGAACTGTCCGCTGAACGGCCCCCGCAACATCAGCGAGTTCGTCTGGGGCGGCGAGGTGAAGCCGATGCCCGACGACGCCAAGCTCAGCGATCGGGAATGGGCCGAATACGTCTTCCTGGAGAACAACACCGCCGGAATCGTGCGGGAGTGGTGGTGCCATGTGCCTACCTCCTTCTGGTTCATCGCCGAGCGCAACACCGTGACCGATGAGATCGTGAAGACCTATCCCGCCTCCGAGCTGTTCAAGAGCCGCGTCGATTTCGCCGCCAAGCCCCCTGAAGGCAAGAGTGGGGGAGACAAGGCATGAGTGCCGATCTGAACTGGGGCGGGACGAACCGCCTGCCCAACCGGGGCGCGCTGATCGACCGTTCGAAGCCCGTCACCTTCAGCTTCGAAGGCGGCCTGGTCGAGGGATACGAAGGCGACACCATCGCCAGCGCGCTCTGCGCCAATGGGCAATGGATGATCTCGCGCAGCTTCAAGTATCACCGGCCGCGCGGCGTGCTGACCATGATCGGCCAGGACGCGAATACCCTGGTGCAGATCGGCGACGAGCCGAACTGCCTCGCCGACAAGCGCAGGATCGAGCCGGGCCTGGTGGTCGAAGGGCAGAACTATTTCGGCTCCTTCGAATCCGATGCCGGCCGCTTCGTCGGCTGGGTCTCGAAATTCCTCCCCGTCGGCTTCTACTACAAGACCTTTCACGAGAAGCGCTCCTCCTGGAAGCTCTGGGAGCCGATCGTCCGCAAGATGGCGGGTCTCGGCAAGATCGATCCCCATGCCCATCACGGCTATTTCGACAAGCAGTACCTGTTCGCCGATGTCGCGGTGATCGGCGGCGGTCCGGCCGGTCTGGCCGCGGCGGCGGAAGCCGCCAAGGCCGGCGGCGAGGTGCTGCTGATCGACGAGAATCCCAAGCTCGGCGGCTGCCTGAACTACGCCCGCTTCGACGAGAGCGGCGAGGCGGCCTGCAAGGCCGATGGCGAGTTGCTGAACGCGGTGAAGGCCGCCGGCAACATCCGTGTGATGACCGATGCGGTCGTCACCGGTCTGTTCGCCGACAACTGGATTCCGATCGTGCGCGGCAATCGATTCTACAAGCTGCGCGCCAAGGCGGTGGTGGTCGCGACCGGCTCGATCGAGCAGCCGGCGGTGTTCCGCAACAACGACATGCCCGGCATCATGCTGGGCTCGGCGGCGCAGCGGCTGATCCATTTTTACGGCGTGCGCCCTGGCAAGCGGGCGGTGATCCTGACCGCCAATGACGACGGCTATGCCCAGGCGATCGATCTGCTGAAGATCGGCAGCGAGGTCGCGGCCGTGGTCGATCTCCGCGCCAATCCGCCGGAGACGGCTTTGAGCAAGTCGGTCGCCAGGACCGGCATCGCGATCCATGCCGGCAGCGCCGTCTCGGAAGCCTATCATCACGGCAATCGCGAGCATGTGGTCGGCGTTGCGGTGGCGCCCATCACCGGCGAAGGCGAACTCGGCGATCCCAGCGCGAGCTATGACTGCGACCTGGTGCTGATGTCGGTCGGCTATAGCCCGGCGGCGCATCTGCTGCTGCAGGCCGGCGCCAAGTTCGCCTACAGCACGACGACCCATATGTTCGAGCCGCGGGAAATTCCGGCGGGCCTGTTCGCCGCGGGCTCGGTCGCCAACCAGTTCAAGCTGGATCAGGTCGCAGCAGGCGGCCGTCGCGCCGGCTGGGCGGCGGCCAAGCATGCCGGCGGCACCGTCGATGCCGAACCGGCGGAGGTTTCCGATCCGAGCGCCGCGCAGCAGACCCATCCCTGGCCGATCTTCCCCCACGAGAAGGGCTGGGACTTCGTCGATTTCGACGAGGACCTGAAATACGAGGACCTGATCAACGGCATTGCCGACGGGTTCGACAATGTCGAGCTCTTGAAGCGCTATTCGACCGTCGGCATGGGACCGTCCCAGGGCAAGCATTCGGCGGTCGCCGCGGTCCGCATCGTCGCGCGCGAAACCGGCCGCGATCTGGCGGGGATGACCGTCACGACCCAGCGTCCGCCCTATACGCCGGAGAAATTCGGCCATCTGGCCGGCCGGATCTTCGATCCCGAACGCCGCACCGCGATGCATCACCGCCATCTGGAGCTCGGCGCGCAGATGATGCCGGCAGGCATCTGGTGGCGGCCCGGCTATTACGGGCCGAAGGGCGAACGGGACAAAGCGATCCGCGACGAGGTGAACGCGGTCCGCAACAATGTTGCGATCATCGACGTCTCGACCCTCGGCGGCCTCGACATCCGCGGCCCGGATGCGGCCGAGTTCCTGAACCGGATGTACACCTTCACCTATACCAAGCTCGCGGTCGGCAAGTCGCGCTATGTGCTGATGACCGACCAGGCCGGCGTCATCACCGATGACGGCGTCGCCTGCCGCTTCTCCGACGAGCATTTCTACGTCAC
>DASZYM010000466.1:0-7899 GCA_035545355.1 Dongiaceae bacterium | reverse complement strand
GCGAGATCGGCATCGGCCTGTTCTTCGGCACGCTCTGCCGCGTCATCCTGCTGGCGGTGCTCTCGGCCGGCAACATCATCGCGCTGCAGACCGGCATCGCCAACGCGCTCTCGACCGACCCCTCGACCGCGCAGCAGGCGGCGGTCAGCGGCAACTTCCTGATGGCGGTGACCCTGGTCCTGATCTTCTCGACCGGGCTCGACCATCTCACCTTGCGCGCGGTGGTCGGCACCTATGCCGTCATGCCGCCCGGCCAGTGGCCGGCTTTGGGCGACGTCGCCAATCTGGACGCCCGCGTCGTCGCCGACAGCTTCACCCTGGCGCTGCAGATGGCGGCGCCGTTCCTGGTCTACGGCCTGGTCTTCTCGTCGGCGATGGGCGTGCTGGCGCGCCTGATGCCGACCCTGCAGGTCTTCTTCGTCGCGACCCCGGCCCAGCTCCTGATCGGGCTGGCGCTGCTGGCGATCACGCTTTCCTCGCTGATGATCTGGTTCCTCGACAGCTATGAGCGGCAGCTCGCGCCGTTCCTCGGCCGGTGAGCGGTATCCGGTAGACCCAGATGTCCGATACCGACGACTCACAAAAAACCGAAGACCCGACCGGACGAAGACTTCAGGAAGCGCACGATTCCGGCAACGTCGCGAATTCGCGCGAGGTCAACAACCTCTTCATGATCCTGGCGCTGACCATCTCGGTCGTGGCCTTCGCCGGCGCCATCTCGCGCGATCTCGTCAACCTGACGCTGCCCTTCGTCGAATCGCCGGACAAGATACCGACCGATCTCGGCCACCTCACCACGCTCGGCTGGAAGCTGATGGGCATGATCCTGCTCTCCGGCGCGGCGCCCCTGGCGCTGGCGGTGATCGCCGCCTTCGGCTCCGGCTACCTGCAGTTCGGCCTGATCCTCTCCGGCGATTCGCTGATGCCGGATCTCGAGAAGATCTCGCCGCTCGCCGGGTTGAAGCGGATCTTCTCGCTGCGCTCGCTGAGCGAGTTCCTGAAGGGCCTGCTGAAGATCTCCATCGTCGGCGGCATCTCCTTCTGGATCCTGATGCCCTCGGTCGGCGACCTGCACAAGCTGATCGGCATGGAGATGGTCCAGCTCCTGGCGGTCATCCGCCAGTTGATCGATCACCTGCTGATCGCGGTGCTGTGCGCCATGGTCGCCATCACCCTGGCCGACATCCTCTATCAGCGCTACGAGCACATCAAGCAGCTCCGCATGTCGCGCCAGGAGCTGAAGGACGAGATGCGCGAGAGCGAAGGCGATCCGCTGATCAAGAGCCGCCTGCGCCAGCTCCGCATGGAGCGGGCGCGCAAGCGCATGATGGCCGAGGTGCCCAAGGCCGATGTCGTGGTGACGAACCCGACCCACTACGCGGTCGCTCTGCGCTACGAGCAGGCCGAGATGGCGGCGCCGAAGGTGATCGCCAAGGGCGTCGATGCGGTGGCGCAGAAGATCCGCGAGATCGCCGCCGAGCACAACATCCCGGTGGTCGAGAATCCGCCGCTCGCCCGCGGCCTCTACGCCTCGGTGGAGATCGACCAGGAAGTGCCGCCGGAATTCTACAAGGCGGTGGCCGAGGTCATCGGCTATATCTACAAGCTCAAGCGCCGGCGGCTATGAAGAAAAGGGCCGCCGGATCGCTCCGGCGGCCTTTCTTCTAAGTTCGTCATCTCCGGACTTGATCCGGCCGATCTCGTGCCGCTTGGCACAAGTTGCTTTAGAGATCGCGATGCCGTCCGCCGATCGTCGCGGCAAAGCTGGCGACGAAGGCGCCGATCAGCATCGAGACGAAGGTCCAGAGCGCCAGCGCGGCACCGGCCTTGCGCGCATCGTCCGCCGCCTGCTTGGCCTTGTTGGCGAGGTCGTCCATCGCCGCCTTGGCCTGGCCGATCACGTCGTCCAGGCGCTTCTCGGCATCCTGCTGCGAGAGCCCGGTGCGCTGGGCGATCAGCGAGCCGATATAGGCGTGGTCGGTCTGCGACAGGCTGACCTGTCCGTCCTTGATGCTGTTCATCACGATCCGGCCGATCTCCGCGCGCACCGGCCCGAGATCGGGGCGCGGCCCGGCGCCCGCCGCTTCCGGCGCCGGTGCTGCGGGCGGCGGCGCGGCGGCCGTGCCGTTATCGGTGGTCGTGCCCGTGGTCGTACCAGTCGTCGCGCCGGTCGTGGTGGCGGCCGGCATCGGCCCGGCCGGGCGGAACAGCATGTCGATGTAGTAGTCCACCGGATTGCCGCGCATGCCGGGGCCGCCCATCGGCCCGCCCATCGGTCCGCCCTGCGCGCCGCGCGGCCCGGTGTCGTTCATCGCCATCAGGCCGGCGCCGGCGCCGCCCGCGGCAATGCCGCTGGCTGCCGCGGCGCCGACCTCGGCGCCGCCGCGCGCGACATGTCCCGCGGCCGAAGCGACCAGCGCCACGCCGACCAGGGTGCCGAGCGCCCAGGTGATCAGCCCATGCGCGGTGTCGCGGAAATAGACCTCGTCGCCATGCAGGTTGGCCCATTTGGTCCGAAGCCGCCCGGCGAGATAGCCGCCGATCCCGAAGGCCAGGATCTCGATGATGATCGACCAGATGACGACGCCCGCGCCGAAGGTTCCGGCGGAGGCGCCGCGGCCCGGCCAGGGCGAGATCGAGACCAGGCCGAGACCGGCGCCGAGGATGGCGAGGATCATGGCCATCGCGGCGGCGGCGATGCCGCCGGCCACGATCGCGCCCCAGGAGACGCCGGAAACGGCCGACTCGGTGGCGCCGGTTTGCGGCCTGAAAGTCGGGTCGGCGCGGCCGGCGGGATAGGCCGACGGTCCGGCCGGAATATCGGTTGGCATGAGCGCGTCCTCTACTGTTGTCTCTATCGTTTGCGTTTCGGCTCAGCGCCAGAACAGCGCCAGCAGGATGATGATCGGGATTGGCACACCCAACAGCCAAAGCAGAATGCCGCGTCCGAAGCCCATGATGCGTTCCTCACTGATGCGTTTGATGAAGGGTCCGGCAGCCCGTCCGCGACAGCGCCGCCTCCCGGGGTCGTGCCCTTGGGGGTCGATGCCCTTGGCATCGATGCCCCTGGGATCGATACCCGTTCGATCAATATTGCGGATGGGCAAAGGTTCCGCTGGCCACCCGGCAGCATGCGGGCGCGGCGAATCTCGACTAGACTGGCCCTGCATGGATTCGGGGTTCGGGGAGCAGATGCGGGCTTTCAAGCGTGTCAGTCGGATGGCCGGGCTGCTGGCCGTGTCGGCGGGCCTTTTCGTATGCGCGTCCTCCGGCGCCTTCGCCCAGGACACCGCCCCCCCGGACGCGACTGCGACCGCGCAGCCCTATTGGCTGATCCAGCATTCCTGGGCCGGCGCGCTCGCCGTCCTGCTGTTGCTGGCGGGCATCGCGACTGCGGTGGCGCTGCACCGCGCCGGCCGGCGCCGCGATCTCCTGGTGCAGAGCTTCGACACGTCGAGCCAGGCCCGCCAGCTCGTCGGGCCGGGCGGCAAGGTGATCTTCGCCAATGCCGCCTATCGCCGGACCTTCGAGCGTTTCCAGACGCCGCTGCCCGAGATCCTGCGGGAGATGGTCGAGCCCGGCTCGACCTCGGCCGAGCTGCTGCGCCAGTTGCCCAAGACCATCGCCGAGGGCGGCCGCGGCCGCGCCGAGCTGCAGCTCCGCTACCGCGAGGGCGAGCTCGACTGGTTCGACGTGCAGGCCCAGCGCCTGCGCGGCGGCGACGATTACGTGCTCTGGAGCTGCGACATCGTCACGACCCAGCGCCAGATCGAGGAATACATCCGCAGCGACCACGAGAAATTCGCCGACCTGATCGAGCACGCGCCGATCGGCTTCTACTCGGTCGATGAGAACGGCGAGTTCCTGTTCGTGAACTCGACCTTGGCCGGCTGGCTCGGCCTGCAGCCCGAGCCCGGGACCAGCCATTACCGACTGCGGCTGCACGATATCCTGGCCGACACCATCGGCACCGGCGCGCCGCCGTTCAGCCCGTTCACCGATCCCACCTTGCGCGGCGGCGAGGTCACCTTGCGCGGCCCGAACGGCCGTTCCTTCCAGGCCTTCATCCGCTTCGAGACCGTGGCGGTGCAGGCCGGCGGCAATGACGGCGACCGGCCGCGCCTGCGCACCCGCTCCGCCGTCCACGACCTCACCCGCGAGCGCGCGCTGGAACAGGCGGTCCGCGCCTCGGAGCAGTACTTCAAGCGCTTCTTCGAGGAGGCGCCGACCGGCATCGCGCTGATCGACGCCTCGGGGCGCATCGAGCAGGCCAACGAGGCGCTGATGCAGCTCCTGGCCGGCGCCGACTGGCGCAAGAAGTCGATGATGGAGCTGGTCCATGCCGACGACCGGCCGGCTTTCGCGCGCCACTTCGCCGAGGTCATCCGCCACGGCAAGGCGCCGCCGCTGACCGTGCGGGTCGCCGGCGACCGGCCGAGCTATGTCACCATCTTCGCGTCGCGGCGCGAGGACAGCGCCGGCTCGCCCGGCTGCATCGCGCATTTCGTGGATTCGACCGAGGCGCGCCGCCTGCAGGAGCAGTTCGCGCAGTCGCAGAAGATGCAGGCGGTGGGCCTGCTCGCCGGCGGCATCGCGCACGACTTCAACAACCTGCTGACCGCGATGATCGGCTTCTGCGACCTGCTGCTGCTGCGGCATCGCCCCGGCGACCAGTCCTTCGCCGACATCATGCAGATCAAGCAGAACGCCAACCGCGCCGCCAACCTGGTGCGCCAGCTCCTCGCCTTCTCGCGGCAGCAGACCTTGCAGCCCCGCGTCCTCGACGTGACCGATGTGCTGGGCGAGCTCTCGCACCTCTTGCGCCGCCTCATCGGCGAGAACATCGAGCTCGAGATGGTGCATGGCCGCGACCTGAAGCCGATCCGCGCCGATGCCGGCCAGCTCGAGCAGGTCATCATCAACCTCGCGGTCAATGCCCGCGACGCGATGTCGGGCGGCGGCAAGCTCGCGATCCGCACCGGCAACGTCCGCACTATGGAGCCGATGCAGCGCGGCGCCGACGTGATGCCGCCCGGCAGCTACGTGATGATCGAGATCGCCGATACCGGCACCGGCATCCCCAAGGAGATCGTCGACCGCATCTTCGAGCCCTTCTTCTCGACCAAGGAGGTGGGCTCGGGCACCGGCCTCGGCCTCTCCACGGTCTACGGCATCGTGCGCCAGACCGGCGGTTTCGTCTTCGTCGAGAGCGAAGTGGGGAAGGGCGCCACCTTCCGCATCTACCTGCCCGAGCACACCCAGCCGATCGAGGCCGCGCAAAGCGCCCGCGGCGCCGACGACGAGCGCCGCGACTTGACCGGCATCGGCACGGTGCTGCTGGTCGAGGACGAGGATGCGGTGCGCCTGTTCAGCGCCCGCGCGCTGCGCAACAAGGGCTACAAGGTGCTGGAGGCCAGGAGCGGCGAGGCGGCTTTGGAGATCGTCAACGAGCACCTGAACGACATCGACCTCGTGATCAGCGACGTCGTGATGCCGCGGATCGACGGCCCGACCCTGATCAAGGAGCTCCGCGTGCGCCGGCCGGACCTGCGGGTCATCTTCATCTCCGGCTATGCCGAGGACGCGTTCCGCAAGCGCGTCGATGCCGGCGAGGAGGCGCATTTCCTGATGAAGCCCTTCACCCTGAAGCAGCTCGCCGCAAAAGTGAAAGAGGTGCTGCCGTAAGACCAAATCCGTCATGCCCGGACTTGATCCGGGCATCTCGTGCCGGCCTTGCTCCCGATGCCGGGATCAAATCCGGACATGGCGTTTGGTTCAGCCTCCGCCATTGACCGGACTTCCGCCGAAGGATTGAATCCGCGCCGCGTTGGACGAGGCGGGTGACATGCAGCCGATCACGACCATGACGACCGGCGACGGACCGGGAGGCTGGGGCGAAGCCGCCATGCACGTCCGCGCCGCCGCCGCTTTCGGCCGCATGCCGCCGACCGCCTTGATGCTGCTGGCGATCGTCTCGGTGCAGCTCGGCTCGGCCTTGGCGACGGTGCTCTTCTCCAGCCTCGGCCCGACCGGCACCGCCTTTGCGACCTCGCTCTTCTCCGCCGCGGTGCTGAGCCTCGTCCGCCGGCGCAAGGCGGCCGGCGCCACGCTCGCGCATCTGCGGCGCCATGGCGGGCTGATCCTGCTCTTCGGTCTGGTGGACAGCGCCATGGTGCTGCCTTTCTTCCTGGCGCTGGAGCGGATCCCGCTGGGCATCGCCTCGACCATCACCTTCCTCGGCCCGCTCGGCCTCGCGGTCGCGACCTCGCGGCGGCTGGTGCATTTCCTCTGGATCGCCATTGCCCTGGTCGGCGTCTCGCTGCTGGCACCCGAGGTTGTGACCGGCCTCGGATCGGCGGGCGCCGGCCTCGATCCGGTCGGCCTCCTCTATGCGGCGATCGCCGCTCTGGCCTGGGCGGCTTTCGTGCCGATGAGCAAGAAGGTGGGCGCGGTCTTTCCCGGCAATGACGGGCTGGCGCTCGGCCTCTGGGCCTCGGCGGCGATCCTGCTGCCGCTGGCTCTGGCCGGGCGCGGCCTGTTCCAGGCGGGCTTTGCCGATCTGCTGGGCGCGCTCCCGGGGGCGCTCGGCGTCTCGCTGCTCGGGACGGTGCTGCCGATGGCGCTGGAATTCCGCGCCTTGCAGCACATGTCGGCCCGCACCTACGGCATCCTGGTGACGCTGGAGCCCGCCGTCGGCGCCATGGTCGGCATGCTCTGCCTCGGCCAGCCGGCGAGTCCGCGTATGGTGATTGCCGTAGTCTGCGTGATGCTGGCCGCACTCGGCGTCACCCTCTCCGACCGCAGGGAATAGGCAGGGATCGGGTATCGGGAAATCAGGGATCAGAAGGTTTGTGGTGGTTATCGTTTTCTTAATCCGACATCTGTCATCTGTCCTCTGACATCCGGATTCGTATAAACACCTATAGGGGTTCCACCGGATTCTTGATCTTGCGCAGACCGGCTAGTTTCAGTGCCGACGCATTCCGCAACGACGGCACGCGAATCGATCGGGGAGAAAGACCATGACGAAGCTCAATCCGTATCCCAACCTGCTGAACACCGAAGCGACCGGCGGCGACGCGCCGCAGATCCGGCTCGCGGGCGGCCGCGCCCAGATCCTGGTGGTGGATGACGACCGCGCCTTCTGCGAGACGATCGCCCGCTGCCTCGCCCAGCGCGGCTACGACGTGGTCTGCGCCGATGGCGGCGAGGCGGCGGCGGAAGCGATCGCCGAGCAGAAGCCCGATCTCATCGTGACCGACGTGATGATGCCGGGGATGGACGGCATCGACCTCATCAACTGGCTGCACGACAACGCGATCGAGGTTCCGGTGATCGCGATTTCCGGCGAAGGCCTCGCGGGGCGCGACGGCGAAGCGGGCGAGATGCCCAAGATGCAGCTCTGCGACCGCACCGGCGGCCGCGCCGCCGCGGCGGCCCTGGGCGCCGTCTCGGTGCTGCAGAAGCCCTTCGGCCGCTCGACCCTCGAAGGCGCCGTCGCCCAAGCCCTGATCCACGGCGTCGTGGTGCATTGACGAACACAAACCGTCATGGCCGGGCGTGACCCGGCCATCTCGTGCCGACTTCGCTCGACTGGTATCCCCCGAACTAGAACCCTCCACCTCTTTGGGGGAGGGGAGGATGGGGGCACCGCCTGTGTCCGCCGTAGCCTCCGGCGAAGGCGGACGCCGTGATGGTGCCGATCCGGCACCAAGACATCCACGCCCACCGCGCGAAAGCGCGCGACATCGAAGACTCCTCCCCACCTCAGACCCGCGGAGCAACACCGCGGGTTTTTCTTTGCACCGCTCGAAGAGTCCTGCAGCCGTGGCGCTCGCCCCAACTGACGCGCTGCTGGAAGCCCCGCCCCAACTTGGGCTACGGGATGCACAGATCTTT
>DASZYM010000465.1:0-2998 GCA_035545355.1 Dongiaceae bacterium | reverse complement strand
CCCTGCTTGCGCCAGCAATGGAAGCGCATGTTGCCGAGCTGGTAATAGCCGGGGCAGAAGACGTTGAAATCCGGGCTGACGCCGATCCGCTGCGCGGCGATCGAGGTCGCGATCTTGAAGGTCGAGCCCGGCGCGAACTGGCCGGCGATCGCCTTGTTGGTCAGCGGCCGGTACTGGTCCGAGGAGAGCTCCTGCCATTCCGCCGGCGTGAGGCCGCGATAGAAGGCGGACGGGTCGAAGGTGGGCGTCGAGGCCATGGCGAGGATGTCGCCGTTATAGATGTCCATCACCACCGCGGCGGCGGAGAACTCGGCGGAGACGCGCTGCTGCACGAATTGCTGCAGGCCGACGTCGAGGCTGGTCACCAGGTCCTTGCCCGGCGTCCCCTCCTCCCGCGCCAGCTCGCGCACGACGCGGCCGACCGAGTTGACCTCGAGCTCGCTCTGTCCGGCCTGGCCGCGCAACGGCGTCTCGTACTGCCGCTCGAGCCCGTTCTTGCCGATGCGGATGCCGGGCAGCGAGAGCAGCGGATCGCTGTCGCCCTGCAGATCGGCCTCGGTCGGCGCCGCCACGTAGCCCAGCAGATGCGCGCAGATCCCGCCGAACGGATAGACCCGCTTCTGGTCGACCTCGATGGAGATGCCCGGCAGGTCGGGCAGGTTGAGCTCGACCTCGCTCACCTGGGTCCAGTCGAGATCCTCCTTGATCGGGATCGGCGTGAAGGCGCGGTTGCGCGAGAGCTCCTTCATGATCTTGGCCCGCTCGCGCTCGGTCAGCGGCACCAGCTCGGCGAAATCGTCGAGCGTGCGCGCGAGGTCCGACGTCTGCTCGGCGACCAGCATCGCCCGGTAGTTCGGATAATTGTCCGCCAGCGGCAGGCCGAACCGGTCGTAGATCAGGCCGCGGGACGGCGGGATCAGGCGCAGGTTGATCCGGTTCTCGTCCGCCAGCAGCTTGTATTTGTCGGCCTCCATCACCTGCAGGTAATAGAGCCGGCCGACCAGGGTCGCGGTCAAAGCCGCCTGGCCGAGGCCCATGAGGGCGACGCGCCGGGTGAAGATCCGCGATTGTGTCTGGTTCGGCAGCTTGCGCATGGTCGCCCGGCTCAGAACACCCGCACCAGCGACTTGCGCTGGATCGCGGCGAAGGCATAGGCGCACAAGGGATAGCACACGGCGCCGATCAGATACATGAGAAGGGCCGGCCGGGGATCGACGATCGTCTCCTCGAAGATCGCGACCACCAGCCACTGCACGGCGCCGGCCACCGCCGACATCAGCAGGAACCCGGCCCAGACGATGATGAACGGCGCGCCGGCGAACACCTTGCGCTGCGACACCGCCACGCGGTAGCCGACCAAAGCGGTCAGCATCTCGACGCCGAAGAGCGGCGTCACGCCCAGCAGATCGCCGATGAAGCCCAAAGCCGCGACCGCCCAGACGCTCATCAGGCGCGGCCGGTAGAGCGTCCAGTAATAGATCGGGATCAGGACGAGATTGGCGTTGATCGGGCTCAGCGTCGTGATGTTCCAGGGCAGCAGGCCGATGAACAGGATCAGTACCGCGAGTCCCACGGGGATCGAGCGTCTTGCCGCGAGATCGAGCTGCTGTCCGACGGTGGGTCTCAGCGCCATGATGCCGGCGCCGCTATTGCACGCCGGGAGCAAACCTGGCGCGTGACGGGCTGGCGATTTCCTGGGACTTCGAGGTATCGACGCCGAGATCCTGCATCAGGATGCCAGGCAGGCTGTAATTGACGAGACGCAGATATTCCATGCGATCGAGCTGGGCGTAGAGCTGGACGAAGATCCGCCCGTCCGCCATCCGCACCACCTCGCCGACCGGCAAGCCCGCCGGGAAGTTGCCGCCGACGCCGGAGGTCACGATCCGGTCGCCGACCTTGATGTCCACGTCGCGCGGCAGGTAGTGCAGCTCCGGATTCTCCGAGTTGTTGCCGGCAAGCACGGCCTGGTCGCGGGTCCGCTCGACGATCACCGGCACGCGCGCGCTGATATCGGTCAGCAGCAGGATGCGCGAGGCGCGCTGCCCGACCTCGAGCACGCGGCCGGCGAGTCCGGCGCCGGTGATGGCGGCCTGGCCCTTCACCACGCCGTCGCCCTGGCCCGCCAGCACGATCAGCGAGCGCACATAGCTCGACGATGTGTCGGCGATGACCGGCGCCGTCACATAGGTCGCGCGCGGGTCGGGCGTGAACTTCAGGAGATCGCGGAGCGCCGCATTCTGGCTCTGCAGCTCGCGGCCGATGGTCTGCCATTCGAGCAAGGTCTGGTTTTCGTGCTCCAGCCGGGCGTTCTGTTCCTTGAGCGCCATCAGCTCCTGCACCTGGTCCGCCACATCCTTGGCGCTGGCGATCGGCTTCGAGGCGGCGTTCATGACCGGAGCCAGCATGTCGAGCACCACGGTCCGGGCCCGGCTCACCACGACGGTGTCCGCCTTGCCGATGAGCATGATGCAGAAAGCGAGGGCGGTCAGGAGAACAAAAGCGAACTTCTGCGTCCAGTTTCGTGCCGCGACCGCCAAGCTGACCGATCCGACACGTTGCTTCACGCATGCCCTCCTATCCGGGCAGCCACTCGGGTGGCACGAACCTAGCGATTTCCGTCGTTTAGCCGCATTTTTCCATAGAGGTGTGCGGCTCGCAACGAAAAGCTAAGAGCATCATGACATTATTTGGTTAATACATGTTTATGAGGACGTGCTTATGCGCCTTGATGTCCTCCAGGCACCGCCCGGTGCCGAGGGCCACGCAAGACAGCGCGTCGTCCGCGATCGAGACCGGCAGGCCGGTCGCGTGCCGCAGGATGTAGTCCAGATTGGCCAGCAGCGAGCCGCCGCCGGTCAGCACGATCCCCTTATCGACGATATCGGCGGCAAGCTCGGGCGCGGTGTGCTCGAGGGCGACCTTGACCGCCTCGATGATGGCGCCGACCGGCTCGGCCAAAGCCTCGGCGATCTGGCGCTCGGTGATGACCAGTTCC
>DASZYM010000464.1:0-3536 GCA_035545355.1 Dongiaceae bacterium | reverse complement strand
CTTCTCCGAGCCGCAGCAGATCTACGGCCTGCCCGAATAGGAGCGACAGCATGGCTGCCTACATGATCGTCCAGGAGAACATGACCGGCGGCGACCAGGCGCCGTTCGAGGAATACCGCAAGCAGGTCATCGCCACCTTCGCGCCCTATGGCGGCAAGTTCCTGGCGCGCGGCGGCAAGCTCACCGTGCTCGAAGGCGAGTGGCCGCATCAGCGCACCGTGATCCTGGAATTCCCGTCCCGGGAAAAGGCCGAGGCCTGGTATCACTCGCCGGCCTATCAGAAGATCCTGCCGCTGCGCCTCCAATGCATGACGGCGAACTTCGTCGTCATCGACGGCGTGTGAAACAAACCGTCATGCCCGGGCTTGACCCGGGCATCTGGTTCCATTCGGTGCGAGATTGCCGGGTCCCGTAGCGAATGTCCGCATTCGCGGAGGGCCCGGCAATGACGTCTTATGACGATTTATGATTACGCCACGTGGTCGATGTCCTCGGCGGTCAGGTTGCCGGGCACGATGGTGACCGGCACGCGGAGCTTGCCGACATACTTGCTGGTCAGGGCCTGGACCAAGGGGCCGGGGCCCTTGGGACCGGTGGCGGCGCCCAATACCAGGACCGAGACGCTGGGCTCCTCGTCGATCAGCTTCATCACCTCTTCGCGGCGATCGCCCTCGCGGAAATAGAGCACCGGCATCGCGCCCGAGAGCTTCTGCACCTCGGACGCCATCTTCTGCATCAAGGCTTCCGCCTGCTGGCGCGATTCCTCCTTGATGAGGCGCGAGACGCCGATCCATTCCTGCATGTCCTCCGGCGCCGTCACATGCACCATGGCGACGCGGCCGTTGGTCTTCCTGGCGCGCAGGCAGGCATAGCGGATCGCCAGCTTCAGCTCCGGCGTCTCATCGACCACGACCATGAAGACGCGGCCCGGCGACGGGGCGGTCTCGGGCGGCGCGCCGGTCTGCGGAGCATCGGTCTCAGCCATGTCTATCTCCTGCGGAAGGCGAGATGGGCCAGCCAGCCGAAGAACAATGCCGTCACCACGGCGATGGCGCCATAGGCCGCGGCATGGCGATGGGCGAAATCGTAGATGTCGGCGCTGAAGCCGGCGCGGTTCACCAGCAAGGGAAAGCTCTGCGCATCGACGATCTGTCCGTCCCGTGCGAGATACACATCGACCGTATAGATACCGGTCGGCACGCTGGATGGAAAGGCGAAGCTGGTGCGGAACAACCGGTCGCCGACGAAGCTCACATGGCCGACCTTGGCGTTGTAGAGCCCCTGGCGCTCGCGGATGCGCAAGAGCGCGCTGCTGAAATCGGCGATGTCCGGCGCCGTCGCCTGCACCGCCTCGGTCTTCATCATGTCGAGCCCGAGCTGATAGCGCTGCCGCATCACCGGCGTCACGATCTCGTCCAGCGGCTCGGTGCCGGCGATCGCGTAGAAGCCGGGGATGCCGTCGAACCGCACGTAGGGCCCGCTGACCCAGATGCCGAAGGAGCGCACCTTGCGCCGCACGTCCAGCGTGCCGCCGATCAGCCCGCCGCCGGGGATGCTCGGCCCATGCACGACGGCGATCACGTCGCCCTTGCCCTCGATCGCGCCGAACAGGGTGAGCTCGGCGCCGGAGAAGCCGGAGGTGATCTCGATCCGATGCACGATGAGATCGGCGACGATGTCCTTCGCCGCCGCCGGAAACGGCAGCGCCGCCAGCAGCAGCACCAGGGCTACCAGGCGCCGCATCACGGCGACACCGCGAGCGTCACGATGGAATAGAGCTCGCGCGGCGTCGAGACGAGCTGATAGAGCAGCCCGCCGGCGACCGCGAGCACGACCAGGGCCATCAGGAAGCGGAGCTGCTCGGCCGGCAATCGGGCGCCCCAGCGTCCGCCGAACTGCGCACCCACCACACCGCCCAGGGTCAGGATCAGCGCCAGCAGGATGTCGACCGTCTGGTTCTGCGTCGCCTGCAGCACGGTGACATAGGCCTGGACGAAGATGATCTGGAACAGCGACGTGCCGATCACGATCGAGGTCGGCATGCCCAGCATGTAGATCATCGCCGGCACCATCAGGAAGGCGCCGCCGACTCCCATGATCGCCGACATGATGCCGACCACGAAGCCGATGCCGATCGGCAGCGTGGCGCTGATATAGAGCCGCGACTTGCGGAACCGCATCTTCAGCGGCAGGCCCTGCGCCCAGTTGTGCTGATGGAGCTTGGCCGGCTGGCCCTGGCGGCGGCGCACCCGGCGCAACGCGTTGACGGATTCGATCGCCATCATGGTGCCGACCGAGCCCAGGGTGACGACATAGGCGATGGCGATCACCAGATCGATCTGGCCGAAGCGCCGCAGCAGGCCGAAGGCGATGACGCCGAGGCTCGATCCCAGGACGCCGCCCACCAGCAGCACGCCGCCCATCTTGAAATCGACATTGTCCCTGGACCAGTGCGCCAGCACGCCGGAGACCGAGGCGGCGACCACCTGGTTCGACTGGGTCGCGACCGCGACCGCCGGCGGCACGCCGATGAAGATCAGCAGCGGCGTCATCAGGAAGCCGCCGCCGACGCCGAACAGGCCCGAGAGCAATCCGACGCCGCCGCCGATCGCCAGCAGCACGATCACGTTGAGCGAGACTTCGGCGATCGGGAGATAGATCTGGAGACTGAAGAACCAGTCGGAAAGCGCCTGGAATGCGTTCAAGGTGCCGGTCCCCCAACTCGACGACGCACGCGCCGGGGGCGGCCCCAGCCTGCAGCCACGACTGGGATCGGACGCCGAGATCGGAACGGAAGCCGGAATCGGGTCGGCCCGCGGCGCCTCAAGAAGGCGGCGACTCGGAAGCCGAAAGCCAATCGTGATTCAATCTACGCCCACACATCCCCGGGAAAAAGCGTTCCGGTACAGAAAGCATGAGGCCAGAACCGAGCGCCCGACGACGGCATCCGAGGCGTGCCGGAGGCGAGAACGAAACAGGTACAATCTTGGTGATTGCACTTGGTCGTGACGGGCATCAGGAAAGCAGCGGCCGCGGGCCCGCTTTTTCTTTTTGGATCGTGCGCGACGCCACTACTTGATCAGCACGTCGTTCAGCTCTTCGAGCTGGGCGCGGGCGCGGATCAGGTAGAAGCCTTGCGCCGCCAGGTGATTGGGCTGCATCAGCGCGTCGGGACGGCCGTTGATCACCACCCAGGGCCGAAGCTGCGCCCCTTCCATCAGGCTCGCCACCATGCGGTCCCAGATCTGCTGGGCGCCCTTCTCCTTCAGGACGTCGGCGAAGTCCTTGCCGAGGTCGCGCAGGATCAGCGCGTCGGCGTAGAGGCGGCCTTTGTTCTGGTAGAACACGTCATCCGCCTGGAAATCGATCCAGGAGCCGGAGAAGTTGTCGATCTGCTGATTGGTCTTCTCCGAGCGATCGCCGAGATCGGTGCCGATCTTGTCGAGGGTGCTGATCAGGTTGTCGGCCCGCTTCTCGAAGGCCGCCTGCCCCTTGGCCAGGCGTGCGTTGTAGCTGAGCAGCGCCTGGATGCCGTT
>DASZYM010000463.1:0-6810 GCA_035545355.1 Dongiaceae bacterium | reverse complement strand
GAGCTGCCATGGGTGAAGCTGTCGGGGACGATGTAGCCCTGGGACTGGCGCTGCAGGCGGTCGTCGCCGACCGCGGCGGCGGCGTTCAGCGCTTCCTCGATGTCGCCCGCTTCGACGATGTTGCGCTCCTTGGCGTGATAGGCCCAGACGCCGGCGAAGCAATCCGCCTGCAGCTCGACGCGGACCGAGACGGCGTTGGCCTGGCTATCGCTCAAGCCTTGCAGGCTGTCCACCTTGTCGGTGATGCCCAGCAGATGCTGCACGTGATGCCCGACCTCATGGGCGATCACATAGGCCTGGGCGAAATCGCCGGGCGCGCCCAGGCGCTGCTTCAGCTCGTCGTAGAAGCCGAGGTCGATATAGACCTTGGAATCGCCCGGGCAATAGAACGGGCCCATCGCCGTCTCGGCGAAGCCGCAGGCCGATTGCACCTGGCCGGTGAAGAGCACCAAATGCGGATCGACATAGCGCCGGCCCATGTTCTGGAACAGGGCGGTCCAGGTGTCCTCGGTATCGGCGAGGACCACCGAGACGAAATCCTTCTCCTCGTCGGTGCCGGAATTGTCGATCGAGGCGCTCTGCTGGTCCTGCTGATAGCCGGTATCGGGCGAGCCGGTCTCGATCTGCTGCAGCAACTGGCTGGGATCGACGCCGAGGAAGAGGCCGATCACGATGACGATCAGGATGCCCACACCGCCGATCCCGCCGCCCATGCGGAGACCGCCACCACCGAACCCTCCCCCTGGGCCGCGCCGGTCCTCGATATTGTCGCTGCGCCTGCCGCCACGCCAAAGCATCGCCCGCTCCCTGCCTGCCCGTCATAGAAACAACCCGGCCCCCGCCCCGGTTGCCGGTCAGGCCGACAGGCTATCCGGCCGGCCGGTGCCGCGCCAGTCGGCCATCAGGGCATCGACGCGGCCGGCATCGACGGTGTCGAAGCGGTCGAGGGCCGAACCCAGCTCACCGGCCGAGACCAGGCCGTTCTCCGAGCGGGCCTTGCGCCAGAGCAGGTAGAGGGTGGCGAATTCCTCGCGCGACATGCCGATGCCGCGGGCGGCGATGGCGATGCTGGCGCCGTCGCCGTCCTTGGCGAAGCGGCGGATCAGGTGCGCGGGAATGCCGGCCATCCGGGCGAACATGGCTTCGGCGCGGGCGAGATCGCCGCGGCGCAAGGCGTCCGACATCACCCGCGGCGAGAGGCGGAAGCGTGGATCCGGGGCGCGGCCGGACGGCACGTCGGCCACGGCCGCCACGGGCGCGTGCTCGCCGGCGGGGCCGCTCTCCGCCTCGAGGCCGAGCAGGGCGCGGAGGCGCGCCTCAATATCGGCCGGCTCTCCGGCGAGCTCGAAGCGCTCGATCAGCTTTTCGCGGACCGGGGCCTCGACCCAATCCAGCATGTCCTTGGCCATTTCTTCCAGCAGCTCGGCGCGTGCGGCGATGCGCGGCTGCAGGTCGCGGTTCTCGCGCGCCAGCTCGATCGCGGCGTCGAGGGCGGGGATCGAGAGCTTCCCGGATTCGTTCTTCAGCAAGGCGCGCGCGATGTCGATATCGCCGCGCCGCATCAGCGCATCCGCCACCATCATCGGCAGGTGCCGGCGTCCGGCGATGATGCGCGCCCGCTCCTCGTCTTCGGCCAGAGCGATGAGCTCGGCGGCGCCGAGGGATTCGGCGCCGAACAGGACCAGTGCCGCAACCTCGATCTCATCCTCGGCGAGCAGGCGGGCGAGCTCCGCCGGCGCCGTCGGCGTCTCCGCGGTGGCGTAGGCCAGCTCCAGGCGCGTGTCGAGATCGGCCATCGGCCGCAGCAGCATGAGGAGCTCGGTGAACCCGCGCCGGTCGCTGTCGTTGAGCTCGGCGCCGCGGGCGAGGAAGAGCCGGCCCAGCAGGCCGAACAGGCGCGCGCGGCCTTGCGGCGTGCGATCCCGCGCCGCTTCCATCAGCGCGGCGACGTCGAAGCCGCCCGAGGCTGTATCGGCCGCGGGTGTGTCGGTCACGGGTGCATGCCGCGCGCTTCGGCGCGGCGCCTATTTGACCGCGGTGAGATGGCCGCTCTCGATCGAGCGCTCGGGCGGGAGAACGACGATCGCCTTGGTGCCCTTGCCGGGCACGCTCTCCAGCATGAGGTCGCCGCCATGCAGCCGCGCCAGGCCGCGGGACAACGGCAGGCCCATGCCGATCCCCTCGAAGCGCCGGTCGAGGTCGGCCTCGACCTGGGCGAAGGGCTCCATCACGCGCTCGATCTGCTCGGGCGCGATGCCGATGCCGTTATCCTCGATGGTGATCACCACGCCGCCGTCGTCGCCGAGGAAGCCGGAGAGCTTCACCCTTCCGCCGGGCGCGGTGAACTTGGCGGCGTTGCTCAGCAGGTTGACCAGGATCTGCTTCATCTTGCGCTTGTCGGCATGGACCCGCGGCAGGCGCTGCGCCACGTCGCAGGTGAACTTGATGCCGCGGGATTCCATCCGGCCATGGATGATGCGCTTGGCGGATTCGAACAGTTCCTCGATGTTGCAGGCCGCTTCCGAGAGCTCGACCTCGCCGGTCTCGATGCGCGACATGTCGAGGATGTCGTTGATCACCTCCAGCAGCTTCTGCGCGCTGCCATGGATGTCGCCGACATAGGTGCGGTATTCCGGATTCTCCACCGGGCCCAGCAGGCCCATGCGCATCACGTCGGTGAAGCCGATGATGGCGTTGAGCGGCGTCCTGAGCTCGTGGCTCATATTGGCGAGGAAGTGGCTCTTGGCGCGGCTGGCGATCTCCGCCGCCTCCTTGGCCGAGCGCAGGCTCTCCTCGCGGCGGGTGAGCTCGGTGATGTCGGTCGCGGCGCCCCGATAGCCCCTGAGGCTGCCGTCGCTCTTGTCGAAGACCGGGGCGGCGCTCATCAGGAAGAGCTTGCGGCGGCCGTTGCTGTCCTCGGCGTCGAAGGGCTGCTCGCGAAAGGGCGAGAGGCGTTCGATCCGTCGCTTCAGCGCCTGGCGCAAGGGTTCCGAGCTCACCATGTCCAAGAGGTTGCGGCCGATCAGCTCGTGCGGCGAATAGCCGAGCACGTTGCTGACCCGGTGGGTCACCATCTGCAGGTTGAAGTCGGCGTCGGTCTCCCACATCCAGTCGCTGGAGAGCCGGATGAAATCCATGTGGCGCTCGAGCGCCAGGGGATTCTCCTCGGTCCGCTCCGCGGTCTCGGTCGAAAGGTTGAGCAGGCCGCCGAAGCCGACGATCTGGCCGCGCTCGTCGAACAAGGGCACGTGGCGCGAGCGCAAGACGGCGCCGTTCGAGAGCGGATCCTCGCGGAACAAAGGCTGGCGCTTGAGGTCGATCTCCTCGGCGATGTCCTTCAGCGGCAGGATGCCGCCGACCGTGCCGCCGCCGAGCTTCGAGCCGATCTTGGTCTCGGCGATCTTGCGATAGGCGGCGTTCGACCAGCGGATCTCGCCGCGTGTGTCGGCGAGGAAGCAGGCCGGGCCGAATTCCAGCAGCTCCTTGCCGAAGGCCTGTTGCAGCAGCTCGGGTCGCGGGGCGGGGCCGGAGGTGCTCCCGGGGGCGCCCTTCGCGGTCGTGCTGACCAGAAACGGATTGGATTTCATGCGCGCTGCCGTCCTTTGGGCTCTTCGACGCTTCTGATGGCGTGGAGGTATCCGGGGTCGCGCCGCCAGCGGCCGAGCACGAGCTCGGCGGTCGCATTATCGACGCGGTCGTAAAATTCGAGCGCCCGGCCGAGCTCGGCCGGGTCCGCGGCGCCGGCGCCGGGCCGGGCCTTGCGGGTCAGGAGATAGATCGTGGCGAATTCCTCGCGGCTCAGGCCCACGCCGCGCGCGACCACGGCCAGCGCCTGGCCGCCGCTCTCGTAGCAGAAGCGCCGCACCAGCGTGATGCGAAGCTGCGCCATGGCGGCGAGCAGCGCCTCGAACAGGGCGATCTCGCCGCGGCGCAGGGTCTGCAGCAGCAGCCCCGGCGTCAGTTGGCGCGAATCCATGAGACTCTGCGCGAGCTCGGCGGCGGCACTCGGCGCCGCATCGCCGTCATGGCGCTGGGCTTCCTCCTGGGCGATCGGCTCCAGCGCATTGTCCAGCGTGTCGGGGTCGATCTCGAAACGCTCGATGATGGTCTGGCGGATGGCGGCCGAGACCCAGAGGCACATGCGGCGCGCCAGCTCCGGCGGCAGGTCGTGGCGCCGGACCAGCGGCTCCTGGAACTCATCGACCGTGCGCGATTGCTCGACCAGATAGGACATGGTGGCGCGCGAGATCCGCGCCTCCTGGTTCTCCAGCAGGGTGCGGATCACATCCTTCTCGCCGACTTCGACCAGCGCATCGGCCACGGCGGTGGAAAGATCGCGGCGCATCGCTATGGCCAACAGATGCCGGGTCGAGCGGTTGCGCACGATCTCGATCAGGTCGACATCCTCGAGCGCGCCGCTCTTCAGCAGGATCGGGCTGGCGATGTCGATCTCGTCATTGGCCAAGAGGACCGCGAGCTCGCGCGGCGTGCCCGGCGCCTCGGCCAGGCGCACCGCCAGCCGCCGGCGGATATCCAGCGAGACCTCGCGGATCAGCTTTTCCAGGATGTCGGTGATGAGGGCGCGCTCTTGCACCGTGAGCACGGCGCTCTGCTGCAGAAACACGTCGCCCATCGCCTCGAACAGCTGTTCGCGGGTCTGGTCGGATTTCTGCCGTGCCAGCGCAATCAATTGCTGTGCATTGAGGGGCTGCAACGCCATCCCCACCCCGTCTTCGCCCGGCCTGCCCACCCATCGGCAGCGCCGCGGCACCTCACATTCCCAATAACGTAGCGCCGCTATCTGGTTAATGTCAAACCGATACGCGAAGATTCGTTGCTACAGTTTTGATTCTAATAGGGAATTTACGCTTAAAGAAGGATGAACAAACAATATGCAGCGGGTCATGCCCGATTATCCCACGATTTGTAGGGTGTGGACGGTCCTGGGGATAATTAAGGGAATCCGCCGGAACGGGCTCAGAAATCGGTCGCGGCGAGCAGCTTATCGACCCGCGCGGCCTTCCAGGCCATCGGATGGCCCATGTCCTTGGCGTCGAGCCCGATCGAGCGCGCCGGCTCGCCGACCGCCAGGCCCTGCTTGACCGTGAGATCGACGCCGGCGGCGGAGGCGATCGGCAGGTTGGGCAGGTCCTCCTTGACGTCCTCCAGGCCCTTGGCGTTGACCACGCCGTCCAGCACGAACAGGGAGGTGGTGTGGTCCTTGATCGAGACGATCCATTCGGTGCCGCGCGCCGCGCTGGTGACCAGCGACGAGCTCACCTCGAAATTCGATCCCGCCGCGGCCTTGGCCACCGCGCAGCGCACGATGCCGTCGAGCAGGGTCGCGGCGATGTCGCGCTTGCCGCCGTCGAAGGCGGCCTTGTCGATGTTGAGCTTCGAGGTCTCGCCGAGCGTCATGGTCGAGCCGTCGAGGAATTGCAGCTTCAGCCGCGCGTCGGGGCCGGTCACGATCGTGTCGCCGGATTGGATCTTGGTGCCGACATCGAGCATCACGTTGCTGCCGTTGCGCGCCGCCCGGGCCTGGCCGCGTAGCTTGGTGACCTCGCCGATATCGGCGCCCGCGGCCAGAGCGCGGTGACCCCGCGCGGCGACCGGCGCCAGCAAGGTGACCGCGCCCAAAGCCGTCGTCAGCTTGATGAAGAAGCGGCGTCCGAAGCTCGAACCCAGGGGCGACGACATAGCGATATCCTCGTGACTGCGGGCGGGGAGGGCCTCATTGCGCGGTGGCGGCCGCTCCTTGTCAAGGCGTTAGGGTTAAGAGCTTGATGAAATTCCGCCCGCCGCACACGCGGGTGTCGCGGCCGCGGCGGCGGTTCAGACGGCGATACGCTCGTTCCGGTCGCTCGGCTTCGAGTCGACGATCAGGCGCGCCGGCGGCAGGAACACGCTGACGGCGGTGCCCTGGTCGATCTGGCTCTGGATCTCGATGCGCCCGCCATGCAGCTCGACCAGGCGGCGGGTGATCGCGAGGCCCAGGCCGGTGCCTTCGTAACGGCGGCTGGTCGAGTTGTCGCCCTGGTGGAACGGCAGGAAGAGGTGCGGCAGCATGTCGGCGGCGATGCCGATCCCGGTATCGCGCACCGTCAGGCAGAGCTCGCCTTCGCCGGTCATCATACCTTCAATGCGGACCGAGCCGCCGCGCGGCGTGAACTTGACGGCGTTGGACAGCAGGTTGTTCAGGATCTGCTTCATCGCCCGCTCCTCCGCCCAGACCCGCGGCAGCGAAGCGAGGTCGCCGATCGTGATCTTGACGGCGCCCTCGGCGGCGCGCGCGACGATGATCTTCCGGCAGTCCTCGACCACCTGCTCCAGCGACAGGGTCTCCTCGTAGAGCTCCAGCTTGCCGGCCTCCAGCTTCGAGAGGTCGAGGATGTCGTTGATCAGCGCCAGCAGCATCTTGCCGCTGTCGTAGATGTCGCGGGCGTAATCGACGTAGCGCGTCTGGTCCGCGCCGAAGAGCTGGTCGCGGATCACCTGGGAGAAGCCGATGATGGCGTTGAGCGGCGTCCGGAGCTCGTGGCTCATATTGGCCAGGAAGTCGCTCTTCGAGCGGTTGGCGAATTCCGCCTCGTTCTTGGCCTCGGTCAGCTCGCGCTCGCGCTGATGCAGGTCGGTCACGTCCTGGATCGCGCCGAACATCTGCGCGGCGCGGCCGTCGGCGTCGCGCATCCGCTCGGCGGCCGAGCGGATATAGACGATGCTGCCGTCGTCGCGCAGCACGCGGTACTCGACCGAATAGGTGTCGATCTCCTCGCGCTCGAAGGCGCCGGTGATCGGCAGCAGGCGCGC
>DASZYM010000462.1:0-2489 GCA_035545355.1 Dongiaceae bacterium | reverse complement strand
ACGGTCTGCGAGCGCGGGATCACGAGGCCCGCATCGGGATCCCAGAGGCCGCCTTGCACCTGGTCCTCTTCGATCAGCGGGAACTTCTCCTTGATCCCCTTGGCGTCGATCAGCCGCGCGCGGGTGCCGAAGGCCTTGGCGGAGGCAACCTTGCGCTTGATCTCGTCCATGCGGGCGTCGTCGCCGACCCGGGCGACTTCCAGGCCGCCGACCTTGGCGTAATGGCCGAGCTTCTCGTAGAAGCCGATGGAATAGAGCGAGGACCAGCACGAGAGGAAATCGTGGCTGGTCATGTAGCAGAAGTCCGAGGCATGGGCGGTCGAGCCGATATCGGTCGGGATGCCGGACTTGTCGATGCCGACGATGTCGGTCCAGCCGCGCTCGATCAGGTGGTGGGCGACCGATGCGCCCACGATGCCGCCCAGGCCGATGATGACGACCTTGGCCTTCTGCGGAAATTCAGCCATTCCCCGTGCTCCGATTTGGAATTTCGGGGGACTATAAAGCGGCGGGCGCGCGATTGCCGCCTGTTTGCGACAAGTGCCAAAGGCCGCGCGACACCCGGCCGGCCTCGGGCGAAGCTGTATAACCCTCGGAAACTAGGCCGATTCGGCCGGGGACGGCCGGGGCGCGAAATGGTCAGCGCCTGTCGCTCACCCGCTAGAGCGAAAGCCGCGCCGGTGTCGATATGGCGACATCAGTAGTCCCCAATGTCGCATTCGAGTGAGGCATTCTGATGTCCGTTGCCGAAACCGGTCGCCGCGCCCGCGGGGGCGCCGATGCCCGCCGCGCCCAGCGCCAGCGTCCGAAGCTGGTCCAGAACCCGTACATCGTCCGCAAGATCCCGCTGGTGACGATCCTGGACGAGGAGGGCCTCACCACCATCGAGAACAATGCCGACACCATCCTGCAGGAAGTCGGCATCGAGTTCCGCGACGAGCCGGAGGCGCTCGAGCTCTGGAAGAAGGCCGGCGCCGATGTGAAGGGCACCCGCGTCCGTTTCCCGAAAGGCCTGCCACGCTCGATCATCCAGAAGTCGGCGCCCAAGGAATACATCCAGCACGCGCGCAACCCGGAGCGCTCGGTCAGGATCGGCGGCGATGCCACGGTCTTCGCGCCGGTCTACGGTCCGCCGTTCATCCGCAACCTCGATGAAGGCCGCCGCTACGCGACCATCGAGGACTTCCGCAATTTCGTGAAGCTCGCCTACATGTCGCCCTCGGTCCACCATTCGGGCGGCACGGTCTGCGAGCCGGTCGATCTGCCGGTGAACAAGCGGCATCTCGACATGGTCTACAGCCATATCAAGTTCTCGGATAAGCCGTTCATGGGCTCGGTGACCGCGCCCGAGCGCGCCGCCGACACCGTCGAGATGGCGAAGATCGTCTTCGGCGAGAAGTTCCTCGAGACCAACACCGTCATCACCTCGCTGATCAACGCCAACTCGCCGATGGTCTGGGACGGCACCATGCTCGGTGCGATGAAGGTCTATGCCCGCGCCAACCAGGCCTCGATCACCACGCCGTTCATCCTCGCGGGCGCGATGAGCCCGGTGACCGCCGCGGGCACGCTCGCCCAGGTCCTGGCCGAGGTGCTCTCGGGCGCGGGCACCTGCCAGCTCTACAAGGCGGGCGCGCCGGTGATCTTCGGCGTGTTCGCCAGCTCGATCTCGATGCAGTCCGGCGCGCCGACCTTCGGCACGCCCGAGCCGACCTTGGTCAGCCTCGCGGCAGCGCAGATCGCGCGCCGCCTCGGCATTCCGTTCCGCACCGGCGGCTCGCTCTGTGCCTCGAAGATCCCCGACGCGCAGGCGGCCTATGAAAGCGCCCAGACCCTGCTGCCGACCTTGCAGGCCGGCACCAACTTCGTGCTGCACGGCGCCGGCTGGCTCGAAGGCGGCCTCGCCTCGGGTTACGAGAAGTTCATCATGGACGCCGACCAGCTCGGCATGATGCAGGTCCTGGCCAAGGGCATCGATCTGACCGAGAACGGCCAGGCCCTGAGCGCCATCCGCGAAGTCGGCCCCGGCAGCCACTTCCTCGGCTGCCAGCACACCCAGGACAATTTCGAGACCGCGTTCTACCGCTCGTCGATCGCCGACAATAACAGCTTCGAGCAGTGGCTGGCCGAAGGCGAGCAGGATGCCGCCCAGCGCGCCAACAAGATCTGGAAGCGCATGCTGCAGGATTACGAGGCCCCGGCGCTCGATCCCGCGATCGACGAGGCGCTCAACGAGTTCCTCGCCAAGCGCAAGGCCGCGGCGCCCGACAGCAACGTCTAAGGCTTACCAGATCGTCATTGCCGGGCTTGACCCGGCAATCTCGTACCGATTGGAACCAGATGCCCGGGTCAAGCCCGGGCGTGACGGTTTTAGGCGGGTCGCCCTTCCAGCACATCGCGATCCCGCGCCATCCGGTCGACCAGGAAGTCGATCACGGCGCGGAAGCGCGGTGCGTCCTTGAGATCGCGGTGCACCAGCAGCCAGAGCT
>DASZYM010000461.1:0-7652 GCA_035545355.1 Dongiaceae bacterium | reverse complement strand
GAGCTCGGCGACGCGGGGATCGGGCGCCAGCTTCACCTGCGCCGGCAGATTGCGGCCTTTCAGGTATTCGGTGACGGCGGCCGGGATGTCCTTGGCGCTCGCCACTTCGGCGACGGTGGCGGAGGCCGCCTCCGCCTGCTTGCGGAAGAGATCGACCAGGTCGCGGCCGGTGCGCTGGCCGCGTTGCGGCACCAGCGGCGCCGGCTTGGCGACATCGCGGGTGGGCGAGCGCGCGGCCCCGGCCTTGATCGCCGCCAGCATGCGGTCGCGATCGGTGCTCATCGGCCGGCTCCGTTCTGGCGCGCCCGCCACTGATCGTGGAACGTGCGCCCCTGCGGCGCCGGGAAATCGCGATGCCGGGTCCAGCCGCCGGCCAAGGGCAGGCTTTGGAAGCGGCCGCGGCCACCCGCCTTCCAGCGCAACACCCGCGCGCCCCAGCGCGCGGCGATGCGATAGAGCGCCGGACGCTTGGCGAACCAGGCCCAGAAGCCGAGGCCTGAGCGTTGCACCGCCGGCGTGATGGCGCGCGCAAATTCCTCTTCGCGCCAGTGCCGCAGCAGCTTCGGGATCGGGATGCGCACCGGGCAGACCGCTTCGCAGCGCCCGCAAAGCGTCGAGGCATTGGGCAAGGGCTCGGCGTTCTGCACGCCGACCAGAGCCGGGGTCAGGATCGCACCGATCGGTCCCGGATAGACCCAGCCGTAAGCATGGCCTCCGACGGAGTGATAGACCGGGCAATGATCCATGCAGGCGCCGCAGCGGATGCAGCGCAGCATGTCCTGCAGCGGGCCACCGAGATAGGCGCTGCGGCCGTTATCCAGCAGCACCACATGGAACTCCCGCGGCCCGTCGAGATCGCTGGCGCGGCGCGGCCCGGTGGAGAAGGTCGCATAGACCGAGAGCTCCTGCCCGGTCGCCGAACGCGGCAGGACGCGCAGCAGAGTCATCGCATCCTCGATGGTCGGCACCACCTTCTCGATCGAGGCCAGCACGATATGCATCTTCGGCAGGGTCTGCGTCAGATCGCCGTTGCCCTCGTTGGTGACGATGACCGTCGAGCCGGTTTCCGCGATCAGGAAATTGGCGCCGGTGATGCCGACATCGGCGGCGAGGAACCGGGCGCGCAATTTCGCACGCGCCTCAGCCATCAGCGAGGACGCCTCTTCGAGGTTGCGGCCGGCCTCGAGATCGGTGTGCGCCTTGCGAAAGGTCTCCTCGACCTGGCGCTTGGTCACATGCAGAGCCGGGCCGATGATATGGCTCGGCGTCTCGTGGCGGAGCTGGATGATGTATTCGCCGAGATCGGTCTCGACCGGCTCGATGCCGTTCTTCTCGAGGAAGTCGTTGATGCCGATCTCCTCGCCCACCATGGTCTTGCCCTTGGTGACGGTCCTGGCGCCCGCCTTGCGGCAGAGATCGAGCACCAGGTTGCGCGCGGTCTCGGCATCGGCGCACCAATGCACCTGGCCGCCGGCCTTCTGCACCTGCTCCTCGAATTGCAGCAGGTATCGGTCGAGATGGCCGAGGATGTGGTTCTTCAGGTCCCGCGCGCGGTCCCGCAACTCTTCGAACTCCGGCAGGCCCGCCGCGGCCTTGTTGCGGTTGGGAATGGAGTGGGTGCGCAGGATGCCGAGCGCTTCCTGCAGCTCGGTATCGGCCATCGCTTCGGTCGATTTCTCGGCGAAATCGTTGGAGGTCGGTTGCAGCATTACTTCGCCTCCCCGATCGCGGGCTCATCGGCCATGCCGGCCAGGACTTCGGCGACATGGCGCACCTTGATCGCGCTGCCCTGGCGCTGCAGCTTGCCGGCGATGTTCATCAGGCAGCCGAGGTCGCCAGCCAGCAGATGCTCGGCGCCGCTGGCGATGATGTCGGCGGTCTTGCGCTCGACCATGCTGTTGGAGATGTCGGGGAACTTGACGCAGAAGGTGCCGCCGAAGCCGCAGCAGGCCTCGGTGTCGCTCATCTCGGCGAGCTGCAATCCCTTCACCTTGCCGAGCAAGGCGCGCGGCTGTGCCTTCACATGCATCTCGCGCAGGCTGGAGCAGGAATCGTGATAGGTGCAGCGGCCCTGCAGCGCGGCGTCGATCGTCTCCAGCTTCGCGACCTCCACCAGGAACTGCGTGAGCTCATAGCAGCGCGCCGCCAGCGCCTTGGCGCGCGGCGCCCATTGCGGGTCGTCGCCGAGCAGCTCCGGATAATGACAGCGCAGCATGCCGCCGCAGGAACCCGACGGCGCCACGATGTAATCGTAGCCTTCGAAAGCGGCGATGGTCTGGCGCGCGATCTCGGCGGCATCGGCGCGATCGCCGGAATTATAGGCGGGCTGGCCGCAGCAGGTTTGCGCTTCCGGCACCTCGACCTTGAACCCGGCCTGCTCGATCAGCTTCACCGCGGCGAAACCGACCGAAGGGCGGAAGAGATCGACCAGGCAGGTGACGAAGAGGGCGACGCGTTGTTCAGGTCGAGGCATGTTCAATTCGTTCCGTCGCCGAGGTCGGACAGGATCACGGTGCTGTGGACCGCCGCCTTCGGCAGCAGCGCATAATAGCGGCCATTGCTCTTCATGCGCCCGGCAAATTCAAGCGCCGTGGCGCCGGTTCCCCAGAACAAATCGCCGCGGATCGGACCCTTGATCGCCGAGCCCACATCCTGGGCCACCATCAGGCGCTGCAGCGGCGTGCCGTCCGGCGCCTTGGTATCCAGCCAGAGCGGGACGCCGAGCGGCAGGAAAGCCGGATCCACCGCCATGCTGCGGGTGGGGGTCAGCGTGACGCCCAGCGCGCCGGAGGGACCCGGCAAGGAGGCCGCATCGGCGCCGAGCTCGCGGAAGAAGATGTAGCGCGGGTTCTTCTGCATCCAGGCCTGGCCCTCCTTGGGATGGGCCTTCAGCCAGTCGCGGATGCCCTGCGCCGAGGTCTTGTCCTTCGGCACCACGCCGGCCTGGATCATCAGCTTGCCGACCGGGACGAAGTCGCGGCCGTTATTGCCGGCATAGCCGACCCGGGTGAGCGACCCGTCCGGGAGCTTGATCACCGCCGAGCCCTGGATCTGCAGCATGAAGACATCGACCGGGTCCTTCAGCCACATCAGCTCGAGCTTGCGGTTCTTCAGCGCGCCGGCATCGATCTCCGCCCGCGCGTAGGTCACCGGCGGATCCGGCGCCTTGTAGATCGGCACCTTGTAGTCGCCGCCCGGCTGGCGCGCGCCGTCGAGCTCCATCTCGTAATAGCCGGTGAAGAGGCCCTGGTTGGGCGCCTGGTCCAGCGCCACGAAGGGCTGGAAATAGTCGCTGAAGAAGGCCGCGGCCGCCTTGTCGTCGCCGGATGGCAGCGCCGACGCCGCATCGCAGGCCGATGCCCAGTCGAGCGCGATGCCGCCGATCCCGGCCTTGCCGACCGCGGCATCGTCCGGGAGCCTGGCAAAGGCGTCGCAGCTCCGCTGCAAGGCCGGCACCGCCTCGGCGATGTGGTCTCCGCCCCAGCCCGGCAGGTTCTCGAAATCGGTCGCCACCAGCGCCAGCCGATGCGCCGGCGGCGCCTCGACCCGCGGCAGCGCACAGGATCCCAGCATCAGGAGGACGCCGACCGAGGCGAAGGCGAAGGAGCGATGGCTGCGCGCGATCCGCAGCCGCGCCAGCGCAAGCTTCTGCGCCGCCACGCGCGCTGCGCGGCGCTTGGCGACGGGATGCTTGACGACATGATGCTTGGCTTTGTGATGGGGCTGGCGATGGCGGGACGGCCGGTGACTTCGTCCGGCGTGCCGTGCCCGCATTCCAGCCCCCGACCCCGCGCCCCGTCCGCTTTAATGCGGGCTTTCGGTGGCGATCAGCACCCAGTTGGGGTCGCGCGAGGTCACCGGACGGCTGAAGGTCCAGATATCGGTGATGGACGCGACTTCGTTCGGATGGCCTTCGACGATGCGGCCCTCGGAATCCTGGGTCACGTTCACCTGCTCGGAATTGAAGCGCAGCTTGATCCGCGCATCGGGACCCTTGAGCTCCGCATCCAGGATCTCGAGGCCGATGATGCCGACCAGGGTGAACTTGACGGTGAGCTTGTCGCGCTGCCGGGCGGTGATCGCCGCGCTGAAATTCTGCAGCACGTCGGGCGCCAGCAGGGGCTTCAGCGCATTGGCGTCGCCGGCGGCGAAGGCCTGCAGGATCATCTCGAAGGCGACCTTGGCGCCCGCGAGGAAGCCGATCGGGTCGAACTCGCGGTCGGCGCCGCGGATCGCCTCCAGACCCTTGCGCACCGGCTCCGGCGCCTGAGTGACGAGGGCTTCGAGCTGGCGCTGCTCGCGCCGGGCCATCTGCCGCTCCTCGGGCGCTGCGGCGGTATTCTCGGGCTGGCGGTCAGGGACGGCGCCCGGACGGACGGTCGCGTCGCCCGGCTTGCCGAGTTGGGTCGGCCCCTTGGCACCCGGCTGGTTCGGGGGCGTTGCAAAGGGATCGATCGAACGCTCGTTGCCGGTGCGCCGGCCGAGCACGGAATAGAGCTTCCAGGCCAGGAAAACGGCAATGGCGGCAAAGAAGATCAGATCGTAACCGGTAAACACAGCGCGCCCAGAAGACCTCTCTCGTTTACGCTGGAACAGCCTTTGCAGGGCGGTCCCGGACTGCAGAATCGACCATTGGGTTTACCGCCCGAGAGGGCTGGAGTAACTCCTTGATTTGTATCTTACATAGGGTGGCTTGGCCGCAACAACAACAATGACCCGGTTCGTGGCACTGACGGCGGTCTTTCTGCCTTTCCTGGAAATTCCGGGCTTTATCCTGGTTTCCCGTTGGATCGGCGTGATTCCGATGCTGATTCTCGTGGTGGCCGGCGCGCTGGGCGGCATCCTGGTGCTGCAGCGGGTCGGCCTCAACGCAGTGGTCAATCTGCGGCTCGCTCTGGCCCAGGGCCGCGAGCCCGGGCATACGCTGATCGACACCGCCTGCTTCGCCCTGGGCGGCTTCCTGCTGACGATCCCGGGCTTCATCAGCGATCTGATGGCGTTCGCGCTGTTCCTGCCCTGGACCCGGAACTATCTCTTGCGCCGCGTGGCGCGACATTTTGACGTCCAGGTCCAGACCGGCTATGGCGCGACGCGCAGGGCCGAGACCCGAACCAATGTCATCGACGGCGAGTATTCGGTGGTCGAGCCCGACGCGCCGGCCCTCGACGACGACCGAAAACAGGACTGATCCAAAAACAGAGACTGGCCGATTCCATGATTCTGATCCGTCACGGCGAATCCGAGTTCAACGCCGCCGTCAACCGCACCGGCAAGAGCCCCGGCATCCCCGACCCGAAGCTGACCCCGCTCGGCCACGAGCAGGTGCGCCGCACAGCGGAGGACGTGCGCCGGCATCACCGGCCGATCCGGCGGCTGATCAGCAGCCCTTTCACCCGCGCGCTGCAGACCGCGAGGATCATCGCCGAGGCATTGGAGCTGCCGGTCGAGGTCGAGCTGATCGTGCATGAGCATGCCTGCTACGACTGCGACATCGGCACCCCGATCAGCCGCCTGGCCCAAAGCTGGCCGGCGCTCGATTTCACCCATATCCCCGAAATCTGGTGGCCGGAAATGGAGCCGCGCGAGGACATGCTGAAGCGCTGCGCCGACTTCCGCGCCAAGGCCGCCATGTTCAGCGACTGGGAGCATGTCGCCGTGGTCAGCCATTGGGGCTTCATCCGCGGCCTGACCGGCCATGACGCGCGCAACGCGGAGATCGTGCCGTTCGATCCGACGCGGCAATGACCACGCCGATCATCGCGACCGAGCGGCTCGTGCTGCGGCGGATGATGGGCTACGACGCGCCGGCCTTGCACGCGATGCTCTCGGATGCCGAGACCATGCGCTACTGGTCGACCCCGCCGCATGCGACGCTGGCCGAGACCGAGGCCTGGGTGGCGGAAGGCCTGGCCGCGGCGGCCAGCGGCGATGGGCACGATTTCGTCGCCTTGGAAAACGAGCGCCTGATCGGGCGGGTCGCCTTCTGGATGGGCAACGAGATCGGCTTCCTGTTCTCCCGCGCCGTCTGGGGCAAGGGCTATGCGCGCGAGGCGCTGCTGGCCGTGCTGCGCTACGGCTTCGACCAGCTCGGCTTCAAGACCGTGCGCGCCGATGTCGATCCGAACAACGCGCGCTCGCTGAAGCTGCTGGAGCGCGTCGGCTTCAAGCGCACCGGCTTTGCCGAGAAGACGTTCAAGATCGGCGAGACCTGGGTCGACAGCATCTACCTGGAGCTTAGCGCCGAGGCCTTTACACGAGAGCAGCGCCAGACCGGTCGGTCGCTTTTGCGGCCGGGCGTTTTTTGAGACCCGGTAAAACCCCACTAAGCCTCTGACAGGAAACACTTGATCGGCCCGCGCGAGGCGATTGCATTTTGTCGATTTGGTCTAGGTCCGGTATAAGCTCGGAGCATCGCACGATGATCGAGGATGACGGACGGATTATACCCGACCCTCGACCCTGCCGCTCCGAAATCGGCGCCGGATCTTACGGCATGGGTGTAGCGAACGCGTTTTAGAAGTTCTCCACCCAGGGCCTGACTTCCATCTCGGTGCTCCAGGCGCTGCGCGGCTGGCGATGCACCGCAAGATAGGTCTCGGCGATCGCATCGGGATCGAGCCACTTGTCCTCGTCCGAGACGCGGCCGGGGGACGTGCCGGCGATGCCGCCATCGATGACGAAATGCGCGACATGGATGCCCTTGGGCTGCAGTTCGCGCGCCAAGCTCTGGGCCAGGCCGCGCAAGGCGAACTTGCCCATGGCGAAGGGAGCCGATTGCGCATAGCCCTTCACGCTGGCCGAGGCGCCGGTGAAGAACAGGGAGCCTTTTTCCTTGGGCAGCATCAGCCGCACCGCGGCTTGGGCCACCAGGAAGCCGCCGAAGGCCGAGGAGATCAGCGTCTTCTCGACCTCGGCCGGGTCGAGCTCCAGCAGCGGCCCGCGGGTCCGATAGCCGGCATTGAAGACCACCAGCTCCGGCGCGCCATGCAGCTTGGCGACGGCATCGAACAAGGCGGCGACCTCCGCCGGCTTGGTGGCGTCGCAGGCGATGGCGGTAGCCTTGGTCGCCTTGACCAGCGCGTCGAGCTTGTCGGTCCGGCGGGCGGCCAGCACGACCTTCATGCCCTGGGCGGCGCAAGCCCGCGCCAGGCTGGCCGACAGTCCCGATCCGGCGCCGACGATCACCGCCGCGCCGCCTTTATCCTGAGCCATGATGACTTTTCCCTTGCCGATGAACCCCTTGGTCGCCCGTCCGGCCCGCCGATCACCCGGCGCGGTTGCCAAGGCCGGGGGAAAGGTGGTAGCGGAGCGCGCATTCCGAAACATGCTGCGCCGGGCCGCCGAAACAAGACCCGTGCCGCATTCCAGTTGATCAGGGACCTTACCGCATGGCCGAACAGACCCCCACCCCGGCGAGCGGCGACGCGCAGGCTCAGTCCGGCGCCCCGCTGACCGTCGTTCACCAGTATCTGAAGGACTTCTCCTTCGAGAACCCGAACGCCGCCGAGGGATTCAAGCCGCTGACCGAGATGCCGACCGGCTTCATCCGGGTCGATGTGCGGGTGAAGCCGATGACCCCGCCGGATATCGAGGTCTCGCTGTTCCTCGCCGCCGAGGCCAAGATCGGCGATACCTCGGTCTATGTGGTCGAG
>DASZYM010000460.1:0-1951 GCA_035545355.1 Dongiaceae bacterium | reverse complement strand
AGCCGGCAATTCCGGCTGGCTCAACCGCGCGCTCGGCCTGATGGGCCGCGACGACCGGCGGCTTGGGCTCGCTCTGGGTCCCGACGTGCCGCTGGCTTTGCGCGGCAAGGTCGATGTCGCCTCCTGGGCGCCCGACAACCTGCCCGCGGTAGGCCCGGATTTCCTCGACCTCGTCCAGGCCATGTACGTGAAGCAGCCGCTGCTCGCCGACACCTTGCGCCAGGCGGTCGGCGCCGAGGCGATGGCGGACCAGGCGATCGGCGCCAATGCGGCGATGACGCCGGTTCGCATCGGCGATGCGGCGCGGGTGCTGGCCGATGCCGGCGGCAAGCTGCTGGCGCAGCCCAACGGTCCGCGCATCGCCGTGCTGGAGCTGCAGGGCTGGGACACCCATACCGGCCAGGGCCTCGGCCAGAACGGCCGCATGGCCGTGGCGTTGCAGCAGATGAACGCCGCCTTCGCCGCGCTGAAGGCGGCGCTCGGCCCCGCCTGGTCCAAGACCGTGGTGATGACCGCGACCGAGTTCGGCCGCACCGCGCGCCCCAATGGCAGCGGCGGCACCGATCACGGCACGGCGACGGCGCTCTTCCTCGGCGGCGGCGCCATCGACGGCAAGCGCGTGATCGCGGACTGGCCGGGCCTCGAATTCGCGCAGCTCTACCAGAACCGCGACTTGGCGCCGACCACCGACTTCCGCGCGGTGGCCAAGGGCGTGCTCATGGCGCATCTCGACATCCCGCAGGACGCGCTGGGCTCGGTCGTCTTCCCGCAGAGCGCCGGCGTCGCGCCGATGAAGGAGCTGCTCAGAGCCTAACCTGCAATCGTCATTGCCGGGCTTGACCCGGCAATCTCGTGCCGATTGGAACCAGATGCCCTGGGTCAAGCCCGGGCACGACGATTTGGAGAGGCGGCCTATTCGTCCCCGTAGGGAAGCTGCGACAGCGCGTCGAACGCGGCGCTGGTCAAACTGCGCCCGGTCGCCGTCGCGGCCCATTTCCTGTCCTTCCCGCGCGCAACCTTCCTTTCCCGGACGTGTTGCATCGCCTCGTCGCTGCAGACGATCATGAAGGAATCGTGCGGCTGCCAGGATTCGAACGCGCAGGGTTCGCTGTCGAGATTGTCGCCCTCGATCTTGAAGGCGCCGCCGGCGTGGCGGATCGCCTGCACGATGAACTCGACGTTCTCCTGGTCGTCCTTGACCACGGCGAGATACCCGCCGTCGGGCGCGATATGCGGCATGTCGCTCAATTCGATCTGGGTGCCGCTCTTCCGATCGATCGCCAGCGCCTTATGCGATTCGTAGCGCTGGACCGCGATCACCGCGATGTCGTTCTGCGGATCGTAGTTCACCAGCGCGAACTGCACACAATCCTTGCTATCGGTCGTCTCCTCGATCGGGCAGGTACTCTTGAAGGACTGCCGCTTTCCGCCGCCGAGCATGATCTCGAGCCGGTCGCCGTCGCGCGTGGCGACATCGGGATACTGCTTCAGCAGCTTCGCTTCGGACCGATAGGTGACCATCCCCGGCGGCACCGCATCGTCGGCGCGCGCCGAAGGCGCCGCCGCCAGCACGCAAGCACACCCAACGATCGGCAACGCGGCGAACACATAGTTCACGGACCGCCTCCATCAGTTATCGCCGTGGAGAATGACTATCCCCTAATACGCGAACTCTTTGAAGACCGGATCGACCGAGCGATTCCACCGGCCCTCGTAGAGTTCCAGCTTCTCCTCCGCCGGCGCGCGGCCGGAATCGGCGATGGTCTGGAGCACGTTCAGGAAGCCGCTCTCATCGGCGCCGGCGAGATCCTTGGCGCCGCGGTTCTTCAATCCTTCGCGGGCGATCTTCAGCACGTCGAGCGCCACATCGCGCACCGTGCCGTTGCGGAACTTGCCCTTCAGCGCCTGCTTCGGCACCACGGCCTTCAAGGCGGCGCGGTCCTCGGCGGTC
>DASZYM010000459.1:0-1520 GCA_035545355.1 Dongiaceae bacterium | reverse complement strand
CGCTCGATCAGCGTGTCGCCGACCTTGTCGCCGATCGCGACCGCGACCGAGATCGCCATGCAGCGCTCGCCGGCCGAGCCGTAGCCGGCGCCCATCAGCGCATCGGTCGCCTGGTTCATGTCGGCGTCCGGCATGACGATCATGTGGTTCTTGGCGCCGCCCAGGGCCTGCACGCGCTTATTATGCGCGGTGCCGGTGTGATAGATGTATTCGGCGATCGGGGTCGAGCCGACGAAGCTCACCGCTTCGATCCCCGGATGCTCCAGGATCGCATCGACCGCTTCCTTGTCGCCCTGGATGACGTTGAAGACGCCGTCGGGGAGTCCGGCCTGCTTCAGCAGTGCTGCGATCAGCAGCGACGGGCTGGGATCGCGCTCCGACGGCTTCAGGATGAAGGCGTTGCCGGCGACCAGCGCGACCGGGAACATCCACATCGGCACCATCGCCGGGAAGTTGAACGGCGTGATGCCGGCGACCACGCCCAAGGGCTGGCGGATCGCCCAGGAATCGACATTGGTGCCGACATTCTCCGAGAACTCGCCCTTCAAGAGCTGCGGCGCGCCGGCGGCGAACTCGGCGACTTCCAGGCCGCGGATCATCTCGCCCTTGGCGTCCGAGAGCACCTTGCCGTGCTCGGCGGTGATCAGGGCGGCCAGTTCGTCGAGCCGCTCTTCGGCAAGCTGCTTGAACTTGAACATCACGCGGGCGCGGGTCAGCGGGGCGGTCGCGGCCCATTTCGGGAAAGCCTCGGCCGCCACCTTCACCGCGGCATCGACCTCGGCCTTGGATGCCAGAGCGAGCTTGGCCTGCACCTCGCCGGTCGCCGGGTTGAAGACATCGGCAAAACGTCCGCTCTTGCCGGCCACTTCCGTGCCGCCGACGAAGTGATTGATGGTCCGCATGAATGAGGCTCCCAGTGGAATGCGAATTAGGGGAAAATCGCGCCCGGCAATGCCCATTTCCGCACCGCCCGGCAATCGCCCGATATAAGCGGAGCGGGCGGGGAGCGGTCAAGATATTTATCGGAGTGCTCGATATATTTAACGCTCGAATCCCCATGGAATCCGATGTTCAGCAACCGCGTTTCGCGCCCGAGCAGCCACCGCGCATCTGGGCGCTGCTCTCGCCCCGGGAGGGCGACAATGCCCAGATTCTGGCGGTGGCCGAGGCGCTCGGATCGCCGTTCGAGAGGCGCCGGTTCAGCAACCGTCCCGGCGCGATCGCCGCGAACCTGATCGCCGGTGCGGCGATCCGGAGCAGGGTGCGGTACGAGCCCGGCGCGTTCGATCCACCCTGGCCCGATCTCGTCCTTGCCGCCGGGACCCAGAGCGAACCGATCTGCGCGCAGATCCGCCACGACGCGCGACGCGACGGGTATCGGACCCGCCTGGTATTCCTCGGTCGCCCGTGGATGGATCCCGGCCGTTACGACCTGGTCGTGACGACGCCGCAATACCGGGTTCCGCCAGGCCCGAATGTCATGGAGATCGACTTCCCGCTGCATCGCGTGAGCGCGGAGG
>DASZYM010000458.1:0-10596 GCA_035545355.1 Dongiaceae bacterium | reverse complement strand
AACGGGGTTGCTGGAAGGCGCCCCCGCGATATGGCAGGATGCACCCCTGTCGCTTTTGGTCCGAGGTCCGACATGCCCGATTCAGCCGTTCATTCCGATGCCACGCTCTACAGCGATGCCGATATCCGGCAGATCCGCGTCGATCTCGCCGCCAGCTTCCGCTGGTTCGTGAAGCTCAACATGCATGAGGGCGTCGGCAACCACTTCAGCGCCGCGGTCTCGCCGGACGGCTCGAAGTTCCTGATGAACCCGCGCTGCATCCATTTCAGCCGCGTCACCGCCTCGAACCTCCAGCAGCTCGACGCGCATGACAAGAGCATCCTGGAGACGCCGCAGGCCCCCGACCCCACCGCCTGGTACATCCACGGCCGGCTGCATGCCAAGCTGCCCCAGGCGCGCTGCATCATGCACCTCCACCCCAAGCACGCGACCGCGCTCTCCGCCCTGGCGGACAGCCGCATCCTGCCGATCGACCAGACGACCATGCGCTACTACGAGAACGTCGCCTATGACGAGGCGTTCGGCGGCATGGCGCTTTCCGACGAGGAAGGCGATCGCCTGGCAAGCCTGATGGGCGCGAAGAAGACCGTGATGATGATGGGCAACCACGGCGTGCTGGTCGCGGCGTCCAGCGTCGCTTTGGCGTTCGACCTCATGTACTACCTGGAGCGCGCCTGCGAGACCCAGATGATCGCGATGGCGACCGGCCAGAAGCTCCGCATCGCCTCCGACAACGTCGCCAAGGTGACGGCGCAGCAATGGGACGAATATCCCGGCCTCGCCGAGGATCACCTGCGCGAGGTGAAGGCGATCCTGGACCGCGAAGAGCCGGATTACCGGCACTGAGTTGAGAGCGCGAAGGCGGCGCGCCGGTTTTTCCATCGAGCGCAGCCGGGAACGCTACGGCTGATGTTGGAAAACCAGCGCTCGGTCTAAGAGCCGGTGCTTGGTCGGATCCGTGCGCGGCGCCAGAGCTCGAGGCCGCCGAGGGCCACCAGGCCGATCAGCAGCGGCAGGAAATAGTAGATCGCGCGGAAGGCCAGCAGCGCGCCGAAGGTCGCCGCGATCAGCCAGTAGCTCGGCGCCAGCAAGGTCAGCACGCTGGACTCGAAGATGCCGAGCCCGCCGGGCACCGAGCTGATGATGCCGAGCAGCAAGGACGCCACCGCGATGCCGAGCAAGGTCGGGTAATCGGCGTTGAGCTGATCGGGCAGCAGCACCCAGGCGGATGCCGACAGGCAGGCGAGGTCCAGCACCGAGCAGACGACCTGGGCGATCACCAGGCTGGTCGGCGGCACGCCCCAGGATTCGCCGAACAAGGTCACCGCCTTGTGCCGCGCCGTAAGCGCCAGCACGCCCAGCGCGAACAGGCCGAGCAGGACGCCGATGCCGCGGGTCACGACCGGCGGCAGATGGATCGCATGGTCGATCAGCGCCGGATGCAGCAGCAGGCCGACACAGAGCTGGAGACAGAGCGCCAAAGCCACGGTGCCGCTGAACGAGGCCTGGGTCTTGGCGACCTGGCGCCAGTTGACGCCGAAGGCTGAATAGAAGCGGTAGCGCAGGCCGCCGCCGACCGCGAGCGAGAAGCCGGTCTGGTGCCCGATCGACTGCGCGAGAAAGCTGCCGAACAAAGCCTTGGGCAAGGGCAAGGGATGGCCCGCCGTCCGGAGCGCGAAATACTCCTGGCAGCCGATTGCGAAGAAGCTGCCGGCGCAGAACAGCAAAGCGAGGCCGATCTTATGCGCCGAGAGATCGCGCAAGGCGGCGAACACCTCCGAGGGCCGCACATGGCGCAGCGCATGGTGCAGGCCGTAGCCCGCCAGCGCGATCACCGCCAGCGAGAGCAGGATCGAGCCGGGCGTCTTCAGGCGGTGGAGCTGTTCCCTGGTCCGCGGGTTCACAAGACCTCGCCGGCGATGCAATCGACTCTCATGCGCAACGCTATCTCCCGTGCCCGTCACCATAACCGGCGGACCTCGCCGATCAAAGCACAGTGTGACGGCAATTCTGCAACTGCAAAACGCAATGGGAGACAGAGAGCGGTAAGTCGCTCTCCCTAGCATCCGCGCCGTTGCAAACAACATGACGCCCTTCGATGCCGCACCTCGATCAGACCGGTCTCCGACTCGTCCGCCACGACGCCGATGACCGCGCCGCCGTTTCCGAGTTCATCCGTGCCAAGTTCCTGAAGGATCATGGCGCGCATCTCCATCGCCTGATGCCCGCGCTCTTCTCGCTGCGGCGTCCGGGGGACGAGATCGTCGCCGCCTTCGGCCTGCGCGAGGCGAGGCATGAGCCGCTCTTCATGGAATGTTATCTCGACGAGCCGGTGGAGACGCGCATCGCACGCCTCTCCGGCCGCGACGTTGCCCGCGACCGCATCATCGAGGTCGGCAACCTCGCCGCCGCACCGGGCGGCGCCAGAGCGATGATCGCGGCATTGACCAAGCACCTCTACGAGTCGAGCACGGAATGGGTGACCTTCACCGGCGTCCTCGCCCTGCGCCATGCCTTTCGACGCCTCGGCCTGAGGCCGCTCTCGATCGCGGCCGCCACGCCCGACCGCCTTTCGGAAGCCGAGCGCGCGCTCTGGGGCCGCTATTTCGAAAGCCGGCCGATCGTGATGGCGGGCTACGTACCGCACGGCTATCGCGTGCTGACTCAGCGCCGGGTGCGGGCGTGGGAAGCGGCGCTCGCGGCGGAGCAGCACGAGGCGCGCGTGTCATGAGCGCGGTGCTGGCCGCCCTCGCTCGCCATGCCGCAGGGCGGCCCGATGCCGTCGCCATGATCGGCGATGGCGTGCTGTTGAACTACGCGGCGCTGGCGGCACGGGTCGACACAGTCGCGGCGACGCTGTTTCCCGTCCCCGGCATGCGCTGCGCGTTGCTGCTGGATAACGGCATCGGCTGGGCGCTGACCGATCTCGCGGCGCGGCGGGCTCGCGCCGTTCTGGTGCCGATCCCGTTGTTCTTCAGCCCGCAGCAGCTTCGTCATGCGCTGGCGACTTCCGGCGTCGACGGGATCGTGACCGATCAGACGGCCCGGCTGGACCAGACGCTTCCGGCGCCGCAGGACGTGACGGCACTGCTGGGCCAGCCGGCGGCCTTCGTCCGGCTGGAACAGGCGAACCATCCGCGGCTGCCGGGTGTGACCGACAAGGTCACGTTCACCTCCGGAACCACCGGAAATCCCAAAGGCGTCTGCCTGTCGCAGGATTCGATCGACCGCGTCGCGCAATCGCTGCTCGCGGCGAGCGGCGGACATGCCGAGGACCGGCATCTGGCCCTGCTGCCGCTCGCGACCCTCCTGGAAAACATCGCCGCGATCGACGTGCCGATCCTGGCCGGCGCGACGACGGTGCTGTGGCCGCTGGCGGCGGTCGGACTCAAAGGCTCTTCCCAGCTCGATGCATCCGCCATGCTGGCGGCGATCGAACGCGCGGAAGCAACCAGCATCGTCACCGTCCCACAGATCCTCATGGGCTTGATGGGCGCCGTGGCGCGAAGCCGCCCGCCGGCGCGGCTCCGCCTGGTCTCGGTCGGTGGTGCGCCGCTGTCCCGCATGGTGCTCGAGCGCGCCAAGGCGATCGGACTGCCGGTCTGCGAAGGCTACGGTCTCTCGGAAGCGAGTTCGGTCGTCGCCTTCAACACGCCCGGCGACGCGAGGCCGGGCAGCGTCGGCCGCCCGCTCCCGCATGTCGAACTCACCTTCGCCCAGGACGGTGAGATCCTGGTGAAGGGATCGATCGCCCAAGGCTATCTCGGCGCCGATCCCGGAACCTCGCAGCCCCGCCCGGACGCGTTCTGGCCGACCGGTGATCTCGGTCATCTCGACGCCGACGGCCATCTCCATCTCGACGGACGCAAGAAGGACATGTTCATCACCTCGTTCGGGCGCAACGTGGCGCCGGAATGGGTCGAGGCGGAATTGACCGCCTCGGGCTCGATCGCGCAGGCGGCGGTGTTTGGCGAGGCGCGCCCCTGGAACGCCGCGATCATCGTGCCGAGCGGGATCGGCGATCCGATCGCGGATATCGGCAAGGTGAACGACAGTCTGCCGGATTATGCACGGATCACGCGCTGGCTGATCGCCGGCGAGCCATTCACCGCGATGAACGAGCTGGCGACGCCGAACGGCAGGCTGCGGCGCGACCGGATATTCGCGCGCTATCGCGAGGCGCTGCAGAGAATCTATGAGGACGAGACCATCGATGTTCTATGACGAATTGCTGTCCGAAACGGCGACCGACCGCCAGATCCTGGTGACGACGCCGATCATCCAGGCGGCGCTCGGCGGCAAGGTCACGCTCGGGCAGTATGTCGCGTTCCTCACCCAGGCCTATCACCACGTGCGTCACACGGTGCCGCTGCTGATGCTCTGCGCCGCGCGGCTGCCCGACCGGCTGGATTGGCTGCGCAAGGCATCGGTCGGCTATATCGAGGACGAGATCGGACACGACGAGTGGATCCTCGACGACATCGCGGCTTGCGGCGGCGACCGCGATGCGGTCCGCCGTTCGGAGCCGGCGATGGCCACCGACGTCATGGTCGGCTACGCCTACGACACGGTGCAGCGGCGCAACCCGCTGGGCTTCTTCGGCATGGCGCATGTGCTGGAGGGCACCAGCGCGGCGCTCGCCACCCATGCCGCCGACGCGCTGAAGGAGACGCTCGGCCTGCCGGATCGCGCCTTCACCTATCTCACCTCGCATGGCGCGCTCGACATCGGCCATACCGAGAATTTCGCCAAGCTGATGAACCGGCTGGACGATGCGACTGATCGCGCGGATGTGATCCGCGCGGCCAAGACATTCTTCCGGCTTTACGGCGATATTTTCCGCTCGATCGCGTGACCGAGATGAGCAGCGGCAACCGACATGTCCTGATCACCGGCGCCAGCGGCGGCATCGGTTCCGCCGTCGCGCTGGCGCTGGCCGACCGGTCGACGCGGCTGACGCTGGTCGCGCGCGATCCCGCGCGGCTGCAGGCCGTGGCGCAACGGATCTCGGCGAAAGCGGCCGGCGTGCATGTGCTCGCGGCCGACCTCGCGGCCACGCCGCATTTCGAGCCGCTGGTCGCGGCTGCAATCGCCGGGCAAGGTCCGATCGACGTGCTGGTCAACTGCGCCGGGGTCAATGCGTTCAAGCGGCTGGCCGAGACCGGGCCCGAGACGGTGGGCGCGATCGTCGCCACCAACATCCTGGCGCCGATGCTGCTGAGCCGCGCGGTGCTGCCGGGGATGCTGGAGCGCCGGCGCGGTCGCATCGTCAACATCGGCTCGGTGATGGGCGGCGTGGGCTTCGCCGGCTTCTCGGCCTATTGCGCCTCGAAGTTCGCGATCCGCGGCTTCTCGGAATCGCTGCGCCGCGAGCTGGCCGGCAGCGGCGTCGCGGTCACCTATGTCGCGCCGCGCTATACCCGCACGGCGCTGAACTCGCCGGCGATGGACCGCATGGCGAAAGCGGTGAAGATGAACATGGACGCACCGGACGCCGTCGCCCGCGCGATCGTGAAGGCGATCGACGGCGGCAAGGCCGAGCATGCGATCGGCTTCGCCGAGGGCATTCTGCTCAGGGTCAATGCGCTGTTCCCGCGCCTCGTCGACGGCGCGCTGGCCTCGCTCAACAAACGCATGATGGAGCATACCGAGTGACGTTCCGAAGGAGACACGCCATGAAGTTCAGGACCGCCGCGGCGCTCGGCGCCTTCATCGCCGGGTTCGGCGCGCAAGCCGCGACGGCGGACGAGATGCAGTCGCAGATCTCCGATCTCGGCCATGCCTGGGCCAAGGTCTATTATCAGACCGCCGAATCCCAGCAGGAATCGCTCTATCCGCCGCTGATCGCCACCGCACAGGGGATCGCCAAGGCCAACCCCACCCGGGCCGAGCCTCTCATCTGGGAGGCGATCATCCTTTCCTGCTACGCCAAGGTAAAAGGCGGGCTCGGCGCGGTCGATGTGGCGAAGCAGGCGCGCGACGCCGCACTCGCAGCGGTGAAGCTCGACGACAAGGCGCTCGATGCCGGCGCCTACACCTCGCTCGGCGTGCTTTATTATAAGGTGCCAGGCTGGCCGATCGGCTTCGGCAGCGACAAGAAGGCCAAGGAGTATCTCGACAAGGCGCTGGCGATCGCCCCCGACGCACTCGATGTGAACTATTTCTACGGCGACTTCATGATCGAACAGGGCGACAAGGCGAAGGCACGAGACTTCCTGGAAAAGGCGCTGCAGGCGCCGCCGCGACCCGACCGCGCGGATGCCGATGCCGGGCGGCGAATCGAGATCCAGAACGACCTCGCCAAGCTGGATTAGGCCGCGCGAAACACGCGGGAGCGGCGCCGGTTCCAGGGCCGGCTAAAAAGAAATCCGCTGTGACCCGAATCGAACAGGTTGTTTCGTCGCGATACGCTCTACCGATAAGTGAGGGTAATTTCCCCTTTATTTCAAATGCTTGCCGGACACTGTTGCGAATTTAACCCTTCCAACAGTCCGGCTATGCGGTTGATTTTTCTTGGGAAACCGAGCCCGGACGGCAACCCGTCGCAATCGGTTGTTAACGCCCGTCAATCTAGGCTCCACTACATGAGCAGTACGGGGAGATTCGGAGGGAGGCGATGGAGCAGACACTGAGCCGCCCGGTCGCCCTCATCGTCGATGACGAAGAGGGTATCCGTCATTTCGTCCAGCACGTGGCGGAGTCGGTCGGGCTGAATACGGTGCTGGCCTCCGGCGGCGCCGAGGCGTTGCAGGTGCTCAAGACGCTGACGCCGGCGATCGTCATCATGGACATGCAAATGCCGAACGGCGACGGCGTGCAGCTGATCCAGGGCCTCGCCGGGCTTGGCCTCAAGTGCACGGTGGTCGTCCTCTCGGGCGGCGATCACCGCCTGCTCGATGTCACCAACGAGATCGCGCGGCAGCGCGGCATCGAGATCGGCGCCACGCTGCAGAAGCCGGTCAGGTTCAACGACCTCAGGGAATGCCTGGCGGCGATCTATACCCGCGCGACGCCGTTCTCGGCCGACGCGCTGCGCGCGGCCCTGGAGGATCGCACACCGCTCTTGCATTACCAGCCGAAGATCCGTCTTTCCGACGGCGCGTTCATCGGCGTCGAAGCATTGCTGCGGATACGCGACGGCGGCGGCCGGCCGGTGCCGCCGGATTTCGCGCTCTCGATCGCCGAGCAGGCCGGGCTGATGCCGGAGCTGAACCAGCGGGTGTTCGAGGACGCGGTGGCGCAGCGCCGGATGTGGAGCGAAGCCGGGCTGGAGCTCGACGTCGCGGTCAATCTCTCGGCGAGCGGCTCGTTCGACCACGAGCTTCCGGCGCGCCTCTCGGCGCTCTGCACCGCCGAGAACGTGCCGCCGCGGTCGATCGTCATCGAGATGACCGAGACCGCCCTCAATGCCGACAACCTGATCGCCATGGAGACCATGGTGCGGTTGCGGCTGCTGGACTTCCGGCTGTCGATCGATGATTTCGGCACCGGCCATTCATCGCTGGTGCGCCTGCGTCGGATGCCGTTCTCCGAGCTGAAAATCGACCGTTCCTTCGCCGGCGGGTTGGGCGAAGGCGGCGAGAATGCGGTGATCGTCCGCTCGCTTGCGAACCTCGCGCGCAACCTCGAGCTCCATTCGGTGATCGAAGGCGTCGAGGAAGAGGCGGCTTTGCGTTTCGCCACCGAAGTGGGCTGCGACGAAGCGCAGGGCTATCACATCGCCAAGCCGATGGCGCCCGAGGAGATCAAGCAGTTCGCGCAGACCTGGCCGTGGCGCCAACAGGCGTTCTTCGGCGGACGCGCGCATCAGCGCGCCGAAGGCGACGCGGCCGAAGCGCACGGCACGCGACGGGAAGCCGAAGCCGGTTAGCGGCGCGTCAGACCCCGCGCATCATCACGCGGGATTCGCGGTCGAGCTCGCGGAGGCGCGTGTAGACCTTGCGCTTGGCTGCGTGGAAGCCGGCCATCGATGCGGCGCGGTGCGTCACCTGCGCGATCCTGGACATCGTGCGCATCGCCTGGTCGATCGAGGGGAAGGCCTTGCCCGCCACCGCGCCCAGCATCGCGGCGCCCAGCAGCACCGGCTCGGGCGTGGCGGGGAGCGCGATGTCGAGCCCGGTCGTGTCGGCCATGATCTGTCGCACCAGCGGACTGCGCGCGGCACCGCCGCTGATCACCATCAGGCCGCAATCGATGCCCTGCTTCTTCATGGCATCGACGACATCGGCCAGGCCGTAAGCGAGGCCGCACAGCGCCGCCACATAGAGCGCTTCCAGATTCTCCACCGAACGGTCGAGATCGAGGCCGGCGACGATCGCCCGCGCATCGGGCTCGGCGAAAGGCGAGCGGTTGCCGAGAAATTCCGGCAGCACATGGATATGGTTGGCGAGCCGTGCGGCATCCGACAGCGACGGCGCGCGGGCGACCGCCTGCTGCTCCAGATATTCCAGGATGCCGAGTTGGGCGGCCTCAGCCTTCGCCGCGACCTCGGCGAAGGCGGGATGCGATTGCACGAGGTAGTCGATGCCGGCGCCCGCCGCAGACTGGCCGCCTTCGTTGAGCCAGCGACCGGGCAGCATGGCGGAGAAATACGGACCCCAGACGCCGGGGACGAAACTCGGCTCCGCGGTCGAGGCCATGATGCAGGCCGAGGTGCCCATGATGTAGGCGAGCCGGTCGAGCACATCGACCTCGGTATTCGCACCATCGACCGCGGCGCCGATCGTGCCGACCGCGCCGGCATGGGCATCGATCAGCGAGGCACCGACCGGCGTGCCCGCGGCCAGGCCCAGATCCTTTGCCGCCGCCTCGGTCAGGCCCGCGCCGAGTGCCACGGCGGGCTCGACGATGCGCTCGCCGATCCGCGCAAAGCCGTCGGACGCCAGCTCGTCGAGGCCGACCTGCTTGAAATAGTCGGTGCTCCACGATTTCTCGTGGGCGAGATAGGTCCATTTGCAGGTGACGGTACAGATCGAGCGCGCCTGGTCGCCGGTGGCGCGATAGGTCAGGTAGTCGGCGAGATCGTAATACTGCCGCGCCTTGCTGTAGGTCGCCGGCAGATGCTCCTTCAGCCAAAGGATCTTCGGCGTCTCCATCTCCGGCGAGATGATGCCGCCCACATATCGCAGCACCGGATTGCGGGTCTGGTTGATGCGCTCGGCCTGCTCGATCGCGCGGTGGTCCATCCAGACGATGACGTTGCGCCGGTTGTCGCCCGATGGGCTGACGGTCAGCGGCTGCGCGTTCTCGCCGAGGACGACCAGCGAGCAGGTCGCGTCGAAGCCGATGCCGCCGATATCGGCGGGCTTCAACCCCGCCTCGCCCATCGCGGTCCGCACCGCGGTGGCGCAGGCCTGCCAGATGTCCTCCGAGGATTGCTCGACGATGTCGCCCGGCTCATGCCAGAGCTTGATCGCCTGCTTGGCGGTGGCGAGAAGCTTGCCGCCCTTGTCGAAGATCCCGGCCCGGGCGCTCCCGGTTCCGACATCGATGCCGATGAAGGTCTCGCCTTGCACGCCTGCCACGCCGCTTCCCCGCCACTGTCGATCTCATTCTTTGGCGGCGATTGTAGAGGCTGGGGCAGGGATCGCAAAGGGCCGGAGGGGGTGGCCGCGGTGGCGGAAAAAAAAGCCGCGCCGGATATGCTCCGGCGCGGCCTGCGTGAAGACGGGTCAGCTCTTAGAACGTCAGCGCCGAACCGATCTGGATGTCGGCGGCATTGTAGACGTCGGGCATCGCCTGGCTGAAGGTCGAGCCGTTATCGGAGAAGTGCGTGTAACCGAGCTCCGCGTCGAGCGTCACACCGGGCCCGAGGGCGTAGCTGCCGGTGACGATGACCCGGTCGAGCTTGCGGCTGCCGCCGACATTCGCGGCGGAGCCGATATTCTCGCCGTTGTAGAAGCCGTGGCTGCCCTGAAGGCCGATGGTCCAGTCATCGACGCCGTAGCTCAGGCCGAGACCGGCGACCCAGGCGTTGTTGTCGCGGCCGCCGGTGCCGAAATATTCGAACACCCCGCCGACGCCGAAATTGCCGATGCTCAGGTTGAGGCCGGTCTGATAATCGGTGCTCTTGCCGTCGTTGCCGCCAACGTCGTGGTTGAAGGCGAACTGATGGGAGATACCTCCACCCCAATCCACGCCCCAGCCGTCGCCCGCATAGTTATAGGTGGCATAGAAGCCAGCCATGTGGTGCGGGGTGCCGTTCGGGGTGGTCGGAGTGCCGTGGCCGTTGACGCCGTTCTGGGTGTAGTCCTCGGCATTGCCCGACGGCGTGTAAGCGACACGCAGCTGGAAGCCGGAGAAGTTCGGCGTGATGTAGACGATGCCCTGCGAGTTCGTCTCGGTGTCCACGCAAGCGGCGTTCGATCCGATCGGGTCGTTCGAACCCCACGAAGCCGGTGAGAAGGCCGAGAAGTTCGCGGTGGCGCCAGGCGGCAACAGGCAGTACGCGCCGATGGTCTTGTCCTGCGAACCGATCTGCACCTTACCGAAGCCACCCGTCCAATAGACCCACGACTTGTCGATCTGGTCGCCCGAATTTTCGCCTTCGAGCTCGATGCGCGCGCCAACGGTCAGGCCGTTGTCGAGCGTGGTCTC
>DASZYM010000457.1:0-9459 GCA_035545355.1 Dongiaceae bacterium | reverse complement strand
CCGGCGCCAGAGCTCCTGGCAGGATTCGATGTGCCGGCGTTCCGTCGTGCGGATGAAATCGTCGTTGGAGAAGTTCATCGCCTCGGCGAGCAGGCGGAAGCGCTGCGAGACCTCGTCGGTGAAGGCCTGCGGATCCATGCCCGCGAGTTCCGCCGATTTCTCGACCTTCTGCCCGTGCTCGTCGGTGCCGGTCAGGAAATGCACGTCATAGCCGTCGAGCCGCATGAACCGCGCCAGGGCGTCGCAGGCGAGCGAGGTATAGGCATGCCCGATATGCGGTGAATCGTTCACATAGTAGATCGGCGTGGTGACGTAGTAGGTCTTGCGGTCGGCCATTGCACCCTGGACATCGTTCGGCGGTTTATGGGGAAGGCGGCACGGCGCCGCCATACCGGCCTTGATCTCCGGCCGGACCGGAATCCAAGGCGCCCGCCTCCATGGTCTGGAGCGCGAGCCAGACCGTCACCCAAGCCTGCCGGCGGTCGAGATTGACGCTCAGCACCCGGGCAAACAGCCGTTCGACTTTTTCCCACAGCTCCAGCCAGCGATCAAGCCCGGCCGCCGCCTGCCACCTGGCGTATAATTGCCCTTCGCCGGCAAAGGCTTCGCGGACGGGCTTGGCGTCCTTGCGCGCGGCGTGGCGCAGGAACCGCGCGCCGATCCATTCCAGCAGTTCCGCCGCCATCTCGAAATTGCGCTCGCCGCCCCACGCCGTCACCTTGTCAGCGAGCTTGTGCAAAGCCGCCGTGTCGATCCGCGGCCATTGCACCAGCAACCCGGCAATCTCCCGGAACAGGCCGAGCGCGTCGCTTTCGATCAGCGTCAGGGCATGGCCGAGGCTGCCCGCGGCCAGGGTCGCGATCAGCGCGCGGTCGTCGGCATCGAGATCCGGCGCCCGTGCCTGTAACGCCGCCGTCATCGCCGCGTCGGAAAGCGGCGCCAGGCTCAGCCGCCGGCAGCGCGATCGGATGGTGGGCAGCAGGCGTCCCGGCGCATGGCTGACCAGGATCAGCACGGTGCGCGGCCGCGGCTCTTCCAGGATCTTCAGCAGCGCGTTGGCGGCGTTGCGGTTGAGCTCGTCGGCGGAATCCACGATCAACACCCGCCAGGCGCCCTCGGCCGGGGTCAATCGCAGGAAGTCGATCGCGGCGCGCACGTCTTCGATCACGATCTCGCCGCGCAGCTTGCCCTTGTCGGTGAGCGAGCGGCGCAACAGCCGGAAATCGGAATGCGTCAGTTCCGCGACCCGGCGAAACACCGCGAGGTCCGCCTCCATGTCGAGGGTCGCGATCGGCTTCGGGGCATCGCCGAACAGGCTCGCGCCCGTCTCTTCCGCCGCCGGCGCGGCGAGCAAGGCGCGCGCCATGCGGAAGGCGAGCGTCGCCTTGCCGACGCCCTTGGGCCCCGTGATCAGCCAGGCATGCGGCATGCGTCCGGATTGCAAGGCGGCGAGGAACATGCGCTCCGCCGCCTCATGGCCGATCAGCGTGATCGCCGACGCGGCGGCCGGCGGCGGCAGAAGCGGCGCCTCCGCGCCCGATGCCGGACGCCGCGCCATCAGAGCTTCACATCGTAGCGTTGCGCGACGGCGGCCTTCACGTCGGCCGCCACGGCTTCGATCTTGCGCGTGGCGTCGATCACCACGCAGCGCTCCGGCTCTTCACGCGCGATCGCGCGGAAGCCGTCGCGCAGCCGCACATGGAAGGCGGAACCCATCCGCTCATAGCGCTGCTGCGCCAGCGCGCGGCTGAGGCCGGTCTCGACCGGAAGATCGAGCACCAGGGTCAGGCCGGGCTCGGTCGCGGCGACCACGCGGTGGCGCAACTGCTGCAGCCAGTCGCGATCGACGCCCTGGCCGTAGCCTTGATAGGCGATGGTGGAATCCGCGAACCGGTCGCAGAGCACCCATTTCCCGGCCTTGAGCGCAGGCCGGATCACCTTGTCGAGATGCTCGGCACGGGCGGCGAAATGCAGCAGCGCCTCGGCCTCCGGCGCCCAGCGCCCAGGCTCGCCCTCGACCAGCAGGCGGCGGATCTCCTCGGCGCCGGGTGCGCCGCCGGGCTCGCGGGTGGTGACGACGTCCTCTCCCGCCGCGCGCAGCGCCTCGGCCAGCGCGCGGAGCTGGGTGGATTTGCCGCCGCCCTCGCCGCCTTCGAAGGTGATGAAGCGCAGCGGAGCGGCCGCCATCCCGGTCAGTCTTCGCGGAAGATCAGGTGCTGGAGCTGGGCGACCACGCGACCGGTGAAGCCGAGCTGCGGCACATCGGCGGCCGCAACCAGCGGCGCGTGAACGTCCGGCATGCCGGGGATCTGCATGACCAGTTCGCCGACCTGCTGCCCGGCGGCGACCGGTGCCGCGATCGGGCCGTCATAGACCGCCTTGGTCACGATCTTGTCGCGATCGGAGACCGGAAGCGTCAGCAGCAAGTCCTTCGGCACCGTCAGAGGCACGGTCTTCTGCTGCCCGAGCCAGACATTGGCCTGCGCGAGGACTGCGCCCTTCTTCGCGACCGTGTAGTCGCCGAAGGCGCGGAACGCCCAGTCGAGCAACTGCCCGCCTTCATCGGCGCGGTTCTGCATCGAGCCCAGGCCTTGCTGAACCATGAAGATACGCCGGCCGTCGCGGATCGCCGAAACCACCAGGCCGAACCCGGCCTCCTCGGTGTGGCCGGTCTTCAGGCCATCGACGCCGGTATTGGGGCGATAAAGCAGCGGGTTGCGGTTGCCCTGCTTGATGCCGTGGAAGGTGAACTCCTTCTCACTGAAGTAGTGATAGTATTCCGGGAAATCCTCGAAGATCTTCTTGGCCAGGACGTAGAGATCCTGCGCCGTCATCCAGTGCTCGGGATCGGGCAGCCCGTCGGGGTTGGCGAAGTGGCTGCCCTTCAGGCCGAGGACCGCCGCCTTCTTGTTCATGCGGTCGACGAAGGCCTCGACGCTGCCCGACAGGCCTTCCGCCACCACCACGCAGGCATCGTTCCCGGATTGGATGATGATACCGCGCAACAAATCCTCGACCGTGACGTCGCTGTTGATCGGCACGAACATCTTCGAGCCCTGGGTCGCCCAGGCGCGCTGGCTGACGTGGAACGTGTCGGTCAGTTTCACATCGCCCTTCTTCAGGGATTCGAACAGCAAGTAGATGGTCATCAACTTGCTCATCGAGGCGGGATAAAGCTTCTCCTCGCCCTGCTTGTCGAACAGCACCGAGCCGGTGTTGTAATCCACGACATAAGCATGCTGCGCGGCGGTCTGCGGCGGGTCGACGGCATAGGCGCTATCGGCGAAACCCGCGGCAATGCCCAGCATCAGCATCCCGCCGATGCAAGGCAGCCAACGCGACACCCAGGAAGACATCGGGCGATTCCTCGTAAATCTCTGGTCTGATGGACCTTTGCGGCAAAGGGCGACGCCCGTCAAGCCGCAAGCAGCATCACGCGTTGTCGCGCTATTCGACGATGATGCGGGCGTCCGGCTGGCCGGTCTCGATCACTTTCTGCAAGAGCTGGTCGGCATCCTCGACGCGCTGGATCGGCCCGAGCCGCACGCGATAGAAGGTCTGCGCGCCGACCTGCACCATGGTCACCCTCGTCTGCCCGAGCGAGGCAAGCCTCTGCGTCAGCCTGGTCGCGTTGCCCTGCTGCAGGAAGGCGCCGGCCTGGATGAAGATGTTGGTCGGCTTCACCGGCTGATAGGAGACCGCGCCGTTGAGCGACGGAATTGCGCCGGCCGCGACAGCGGCCGAGGGTTTCGGCAGGCCGACCACCGAATTCGACGGCGGCGGCTGGCTCGGGACCGCGGCCGGCGGCGGTGGCGCGGCCTGGCTGCCGCCCGGCAATGTCTGCGTCACCACCTGGCCCGCCGGTGCCGCGACCGGATTCGGCGCGGCGCCGCCCGGCTCCGGCTCGCCGGCATAGGCGAGCTGGGCGCCGCCGACCTTGTTGGCCAGGAGGATGCTGTCCTCCTTCATCACCTGCACGCGGACCCGCGCGGTGCCCTGCGCCTCGAAGCCCAGAAGCTGCGCGCCGCGCCGGGTGAGATCGATGATGCGGTTGTTCACGAACGGCCCGCGGTCGTTGATCCTGACCTCGATCGAGCGGCCGTTCTCCAGATTGGTGACCCGCACCAGGGTCGGCATCGGCAGCGTCTTATGCGCCGCGGTCAGGGCGTTCTGGTCGTAGACCTCGCCATTGGCCGTGTTCTTGCCGTGGAAATCGTCGCCGTACCAGGAGGCGATGCCGGTCTCGTTGTAGTCGTAATCGACCTTCGGATAGTACCAGGCGCCGTCGATCTGATAGGGCTTGCCGAGCTTGTAGGGCGGGACGTTGTTCTGGTCCTCGGTCGCCAGCTTGGTGCCGTTGGCGACCAAGGTGCTCTCGGCGCAGCCGGCAAGGCCGGCGCAGATTGCCAGCGAGATCGCGAGCCGCGCCCATGATGCGGTCAATAGCTTCATGCGGCGTGCTTCGGCCCCCTCGTTCTCGAGCGGTCGCAGGCTATCCAATCCGCAGAGTCGCATCAATGATTCGCTCCCCGCCCGAAATTGCGGAGGCGCGACGGGCGGCCGGAGCCTGACCTTATTCCTTGCTCACCGCATCGACCGCGAGGCCGCCGACAGCGCCGGCCGCCGCACCGATCACGGCGCCGACCGGGATGCTGAGGCCGGCGGTGACCGCGCCCAATCCCGCCCCGGCACCGGCGCCGATGGTGGCACCGGTCAGAGCCCGCTGTTCGGTGCTGTTCAGCCCGGCACAGCCTGCCAGCAGAAGGGCGCAGGCGGTCAGAACGGTCAGGCGGGACGAAAACATGAGCGGCTCTCCATCACGGTCGACTCGGACGCACAAGCGGTTGCGGCCGAATCATAAGGGAGGGTCGCCAAAAAACGCAATAACCACTCTGATTCGATTGGATTCACGCGCGGAGCGCCCGAATCCGGGTGAAACGAAACCGGCCATCCGAGGAGGATGGCCGGTTCGCAGAACGAAGAGGGAGAGAACGGGTTTTAGAGCCCGCCGCCTCCGCTGCTGCTGCCACCGCCGCTGCTGCCGCCCATACCGCCGCTCGAGCTGTTCGGGCTGGTGCCGCTGCCGCCGACCGAGCCGCCGGACGTGCCTCCGCCGGTCCCCGTGCCGCTGCCGCCCTGCGGTCCGACCGCCGGCGAATTGGTCTGCGGGATCGGCGTCTGTGTGTTGTTGTTGATCATCCCGGGTTGCTGAAGCTGGTTCTGGCAGGTCTGTGAACTCGCCGCGCTGGCCGACGAGCAGTCGGTGCCCGATGGCGCCGTCGTCGTCTGCGCAAAGGCGCCCGTCGCGGCCGTCAAGGCAATGGCGGCACCGCCGGCCAGGATCGCGGTGCGGATGGAAATGATCATAAGCATGCTCCTGTCATGGGACGGCTGATCCGCCGTTCATGAAGAGCAACCGAGGCTGCGAAAGCCTGTTCCGGAACGAACGTCCGAAACGACGCCATGGACGCGTGTGCAAGCTCCGACGCCGCTTCAGCCTAGAACATAAGGAAGACCGGATTCCGCCAGACGACCGCGCGACCATTGCGCGGAGACCGGCTGGAAACCGAAATAGTCTTCGACGCAGACGAACTGCTCGACCGCCGTGCCGCCGCGCGTGAGGGGAATGATCGCGAACTCGTAGGTGAACTCCGTGCCCGCCGTGGTCGGCTCGGTGGCCGATCCGAACAAAGGCGCGCGGCTGTCATGGACCTGCTGATAATAGCCGGTGAAGCGTTTCGCAGCCTCGCCGGGCCACAGCTCATCCAGGTAGCCGCCGGTGAAGTCGAAGCCCGAATACTGGGCGACGCCGGTGCCGACGAGACGATACCGGATCTTGAAAGGCGGCCGCGTCGCTTCCGCGATCAGCAGCCAGGGCATGAGCGGCTTGAGAGCCACGGGATCGAGATCGCGCCGATCCGGCAGGTCTCCGGCGCCGCGCGCAGTCGACCACCAGTCCAGGAGGAAATGCACCTTGGAGGATCTGCTGAGACTTGGGTCGGTCCAGACTGGCAACTGACTCTCCAGCCGAGCACTACCGCAGCCGAATTGCGATAGCCCTACTGTCCACCCGGCCGTGGCCGAGATCAACAACCCGATGCGCGCGGCGCACCCTTATCAATCGCAAAAGATAGTTAAAGCACGCCGATTTCTCTGCGACTGAGCGCGTCGGCGAACGTCATCGGTTCACGGTGGAAATCCGGCATTCAAGCCGCTAGCGTCCGCCCCCCACCGCGATGGCGGCATCGTCAGCCTGCCGTCAGCGATCGCGCTCAAGACGGGTTCATGGATCGATGTCCCCCGAGATGAAGAGACAAACGCGTTCAACCGCCGCCGTTCTCCAGCTCCCGCCGCAGATACTGCTCTTTCTGTTCGGGACGACGGCTTTCGCGCTCTACATCGCCGTCTCGCCGGGATCCTGGAACAATTGGTGGCTGAATCCTCTCATCGGCATAGTCGCCGCGACCACGATGGTGCTCGTGGGAACGCGGCTTGTCCTGGGCGCCGCATCGCGGGCCGCGCAGAAAGTGTGGTCGATCACCTTCGCCGTCCTGGTGCTGATCTCGATCTGCCAGTTTGTCGAGCTCGAAAGCGAGCCGATGTGGCGCTACTTCGCGATCGACGGCGTGGGCGATTGTCTCCTGCTCGTCCTGGCGCCGGTGTTCCTTTGGGCGACCGCGAAGTTCGAACCGATCCCGGCGGCGACCCGGCGCGCCCTTTGGATCGCGTTCGCGTTCCAGATCTGTGGAGCGCCGATCAACTTCGTCGAGCGCATCCCGAGCAATGTCGGGCTCTTCGTGCCCCTGGAACTCGCCAACAACCTCATCGACCTGGTGACGATGCAGCTCTACCTCATCGCGGCGACGGTCTATATCAGCGAGAGCACGTCGATCGGCAACTCGGTCGGCGCACAGATGCGCTGGCTCATGGCCGGCCAGTACTACGATCAGCCGGCCAAGGGACTTCACGGCAAGCATCTGCCCGGAGACCGGCTCATCGGGCTCGACGCCATACTCGCGAAGGCAGAGGGCAGCACGATCCTCGACCTGGGTTGCGCAGAGGGCCTGATTGCCGCGGAATTCATTCGGCTGGGTGCCGCTTGGGTCGATGGCGTCGACGTCGTGCCGCGCAGGATCAGGATGGCGAGCGATCTGGTGAGGCGCGGTCGCTGCCGGTTCTTCGCGGCGGATCTCAACGACTGGGCCGAATTCGAACGCCGCAACCCCTTGCTGCCGGAATACGACATCGTCCTCTTCCTTGGCATCTATCAGCATCTCTCCAAGGAGTGCCGGGCACGGACCCTGCGGCGTGCCGCATGGCATTGCGGCCGATACCTCGCCGTCCGGGCGCCGAGCGAGCTGCTGGGCGAAATGTCCGACGTGCTTGGCCGCGCAGGATTTGTCCTGACCAGCGACGTCGGACGCACCGGTCGGGATGTCGGACATGCCGGCATCTATGAAAGGGTTTTCGAGAGAGCCGAAGTCGTCGATCGCCAGGCCGCCCGGTCTTGACGCGAACAAGTGCGAACGGCGGCCACGAGCTTTGGCGGTTTTCCGCAGCCGGCTGGCGGATGGGGTGAGATTCGAACTCACGGTGGGCTTGCACCCACGCCGGTTTTCAAGACCGGTGCCTTAAACCACTCGGCCACCCATCCCCGCGCGGAGATGAGCGGTCTTATCGTTGCCGGGACTTGCCCGCAATGGCCAATTGCGGCCGCTTCAGACCGTGCGGGGGAGGAACAGGCAGCGCGCGTGCCCGGCCAGGTAATCCGGCGGCAGCGCGCAATACCAGACGGCATCGTCGACCGAGCCGAACACCGCCGCCTTGGGGGTGAAGAGCACGTAAGGCTTGCCCTCGATCGTGACGGCGATGGTGTAGCCGTCCGCCACCCGCTTGGTGACCGCGCCTTCGGCCCGATGGCAATCCGTCGGGCCGCAACAGGTCGACCCGTTGGGCGCCTTGTAGCCGCCATCGGCAATCCATTGCGCGGCGCCATGCGCCCAGGCCAAGTCCGAGCCGGCGGATAACAGGGCCGTGGCGCCCGCAATGGCGGCGAGGGCTGCGATACATCCAGCAGATCTGGTCATGGATATGCTCCTGGCGAAGCGGCGCCGGGCGGCCGCCGTGGCGCGTGGGGTCCTCGGCAGACACGCGTTTGCGAGCGTCAACTGCACTGCGCGTTCCTGCTGGTCGGCCAATCCGGAATATGGCCGGCCGTTCCCGGTCGGCGAGACAAGTTCCCGATTTACATCCGATTCGGTGCGCCGGAGCCGGGGAACCAAGCGGATTCACTGTGGTTCATCCCGCAATGGCTCACGAAGCCGACCGGGCTTAGGACTTGCGGAGGAGGCTCTCTTGCGAAACATGCGAACCATCGGGCGCGTATTCGGCGCCATCGTGATCGTCGGCGCCCTGTCCGCCTGCTCGGTGACGTCCGGCCGCGAATCCGGCAGCCAGTATGTCGACGACGCCACCATCACGACCAAGGTGAAATCGCAACTGGTCTCCGACGTCGGCCTGGAACCCGCCAATCAGATCCATGTCGAAACGTCGAAGGGCATCGTCCAGCTCAGCGGCTTCGTCGATACCGCGGCCCACAAGGCCGAGGCCGAGAGCGTCGCGCGCGGTGTCGAGGGCGTGAGCGACGTGAAGAACGACATCGTCGTCCAGCAGTAACGCCGTCTCTTCCCGATAGCCCCGCCGGACCAGATCCGGCGGGGTTTCGTTGCGCGGGCCCTCCCCCCTCGCCTCCCCGGCATCGATCTGCTAACGTCCGGCCCGGGGGAGCCGGACGCATGTATCAGATCGATCCGACGCGCATCGATCTCGCCGAGGAGTTCAAGCGCAAGCCTTACGGCCGCCACAGCGCCGAGCTGCAGCGCGTGCTCAATCGCATGCGCACGGAACCGTTCGACGGCCACTACGTCCTGATCCGCGAGAGCCGTTTCGGCCCCTACAAGCTCGGCCGCTTCGGCCGCACGCCGGCCGATCCGATCGCCTTCACCGGCCAGACCTTCCAGACTCTGCGCGAGGCCGAATGGGCCGTGTTCAAGCTGCGCTGGCACCGCCTGACCGGCTTGGATCTGCCGCTGGATTGACGCGATGCTGAAGATCGTCGGCTATACCGACCGCCTCTCGGCGCGGCCCGGCGAGACGGTGGCCTTCAAGGTGAGCTGCGAAGCCGGCGCCGATGCCTATGACGCCGAGATCGTGCGCCTGATCTGCGGCGATGACAGTCCCGGCGGGCCTGGCTTCAAGGCCGAGCTGATCGCCGCCTCGGTGAACGGACAATATCCCGGGCGCAAGCAGCGCGTGGATTGCGGCTCGTTCGGACTGGTGCCGGGCAACGTCGGCCGCCCCGGCGAGGACGGCATCACGGTCGCGGCGCTGATATGGCCGACCTGGCTCGACAAACGGGCCGAGCAGACGATCCTCGCCTGCCGCGGGTTGGAGACCGGC
>DASZYM010000456.1:0-3650 GCA_035545355.1 Dongiaceae bacterium | reverse complement strand
ATGAAGGCAAGGTGCAGGTCAGCGGCCGCACCCGGAACTTCCACCGCCAGTTCGACCTGACGGAAAACGTGGCGCCGGAGCTGTTGAAGCATCCGCGCATCAAGGCGAAGGACCATCAGCGGTTCATGATCGCCTCGGCGCTGGACGTGCTGAAGATCGCCAGCCGCAACCAGCTCGCCCAGCGCGTCAACCACCATTTCGGCAATTGGCGCGGCCCCGGCCTGACCGAGAGCCGCAAGCTGGTGGACAAGGCCGCGGCCGAAGGGCTGATCGAGCCCGTGTCGGTGAAAGGCGCGGAGGACGACGAGACCTGGTTCATCCTGGCCAAGGATCGCGCGGCCTGGAAGGCGGCGGAGCAGCCGACGGACGACAAGGTGCGGTTGATCGCGCCTTTGGACAACCTGCTGTTCAACCGCGACCGTTTCACGGAGCTCTTCGGCTTCACCTACAAGTTCGAGGCCTATACGCCGGTCCGGCAGCGCCGCTTCTATTTCGCCATGCCGATCCTCTGGCGCGACGATGTCGTGGGCCTGATCGACGGCAAACGCGAGAACGGCAAATGGCTGATCACCGGCCTCGACCTCCATAAGCCGATCGATGCCGATGCCTTGCGCGCCGGCCTCCACCGCTTCGCCCGCATCGCCGGCGCCGAGAAAGTCGCCGCCGGCCGCAAGGTGGAGGAGAAGTGGAAGAAAGCGCTGAGCGGGAAGGTCGAGACCTGACCCGCTAGCGCTTCCCTCCCCTCCCCCCGATCCGGGGAAGGGTTAGGAAGGGGGTGAGTCTGCCGGCGCGAACTCCGACAGCCGCGCGCGCTTCTCCGCCGCCTTCAGCCGCTTGAACGCGATCTCGGCCTTGGTCGCGGCGCTGCGATCGGGATAGGCGACGCAGCCGACCAGGCGCACCGGCGGGTTGGCGCGGGTGTATTTGGCGCCCTTGCCGGCGCAATGCTGCGCATAGCGCGCCCTGGGATCGAGCGCGATGCCGGTATAGAGCGCGCCATCCGCGCATTCGATCAGATAGAGAAACCAGGACGCCATGCGCCGCCTTTTACGCGTTCTTAAGCCGCGCCGGGTTAGAAATCGCGCCCGGCGGACGATCCACCACCCTGCCCCTGTCCGCCGCCGCATCTCGACAAGAAAATACGCATAAATTCCTTATATATCAAAGACTTATAAGGAATATTCACACCACTGTCACACGATTTGTGGTTCAATGTCCCGCATGGACAGTGCCGTTCTCGCCTTGCTTGACCCCGCGCTCGATGGCCATCCGGGGGTCGAGCCGCTCGGCCCAGCGCCGGTTGTCGCGGCGCGGGAAGGCCCCGTGCGTTCCACCGTCGTCATGTGCGCCGGGGATCTGGTCGAGCCCGCCCCCTCGGTCGGGCCGCTCGCCACCGGCGGCGAGGTGATGTCGATCCTGCGCCGCTCGCCCGCCTATTCCATCGTCGCGGTGGTGGATGACAACGGCACGGTGCTCGGCGCCCTGGAGCGCGACCGCATCCTCTCCGCCTTCGCCCAGCCGCTCTGGTACGACGTCTATAACCGGCGTCCGGTCTGGCCGCTCGCCAACCGGCGGCCCCTGGTGGTCGATCGGGCGGTGCCGCTGGACCAGATCAAGCAGCTCATCGCCCGGGAATATCCGAGCGCCATCCAGTCCGGTTTCCTGATCGCCGCCGAGGGCCGCTTCGCCGGCTTCGGCGCAATGGCGCAGCTCCTGGAGCTGACGGTGCAGCAGGCGCATCGCCGCCTGATCGAGCTCGACAATGCGCGCCACGCCGCCGAAAGCGCCGCCGCCGCGCGCTCGCGCTTCCTCGCCACCGTCAGCCACGAGCTCCGCACGCCGTTGAACGCGATCATCGGCTTCTCCGACCTGCTGCTGATGCAGATCGAGGGCGGCGGCAAAGCGATGAAGCTCGACGAGTATCTGACCGACATCCGCTCCAGCGGCCGGCATCTCCTGCAGATCATCAACGACATCCTGGACTTCTCCAAGCTCGAGACCGGCGCCGTCAACCTGGACGAGGCCGAGTTCGAGCTGCAGCCGATGATGGAAGCGGCGGTGCGGATCGCGCGGGGGCAGAGCGAGTCCAAAGAGGTGACGCTGGACGCGCATGCGATCGACGGCGAGACCGTGCTGCGCGGCGACGAGCGCAAGCTGCGCCAGGTCCTGCTCAACCTGATCTCCAACGCGGTGAAGTTCACGCCGCGCGGCGGCCGGGTCGAGATCATGAGCTATCCCGGGCTGGCGGGGACCTGGGTCATCGCCGTGCGCGATACCGGCCTCGGCATCGCGGAGGCCGACCTGGAGCGGGTGTTCGAGCCCTTCGTCCAGGCCGACGGCAATATCGACCGCGCCAGCAGCGGCACCGGCCTCGGCCTGCCGCTCTCGCGGCGCCTCGTCGAGCTCCATGGCGGCACGCTGCACCTGGAAAGCAAGGTCGGGATCGGCACGACCGCGATCGTCACCCTGCCACCCGAGCGGGTCACCGCCCGCGCCGCCTGACCTTACCGCGCTGAATAACGTAGACGCGTTCGGGCGTGTCAAACGGTGTTAAGTCTTTGACGCTGAACGCTCAAACGCGTCTCGACCCGTCACACGGATTCTTGAATCGGTCTACGTCCGGTCTACGTAGGCGTCTGATGCGGGGAACATCGAAGTGCGGTCGCGTACGACGCGCGATAGGCCACTGAGCAGAAAAGAAGTCATCATTATACCAAGCCCGGAGAGACTCCGCGCAGAAATTCGGCGACTCTGTGGCCTCAATCACACCTACTCCCCTACCTGCAGCAGCAGGCCGAGCTGGCGCGCCCGCGCGAAGCTCCAGAGATAGATGCCGAGCCCCAGCGCCAGGTAGACGACGTTGAGGCCGACCGACCAGGCGAAGAGATCCCAGCGGAAGACGTGGTCGAACATGACCGCGCGCATGCCTTCGAAGACGTAGCTCGACGGCAGGCAGCCGGCGACCACCTGCAGCCAATGCGGCAGGATCGAGACCGGGTAATAGACGGCGCTCACCGGCGCCAGCAGGAAGACGATGAACCAGGCGAGGTTCTCGGCGGCGAGGCCGAAACGCATGATCATCGCCGTCACGATCATGCCCATGCTGCAGCCCATCAGGATCAGGCAGAAGAAGAAGGCGGCGAGCGGCGGGCCGAGGCTGAAGATCGAGAAGTGGTAGAACGGGATCGCCAGCACGGTCGCGGGCAGCACGCCGATCAGCGCGCGTATGAGCGCCATCACCAGCAACGAGGCCACGTGCTCGACCGGGGTGAGCGGGCTGCAATAGAGATTGGCGAGATTGCGGGACCAGAGCTCTTCCAGGAAGGAGAGCGAGAAACCGAGCTGCCCGCGGAACAGCACGTCCCACAGCATCACCGCCGCCAGCAGCACGCCGAAAGCCGAGGCGAGCCAGGTGCTGTTGCGATAGAGGAAGGTCGAGAAGAAGCCCCAGATGATCATCTGCATGGTCGGCCAATAGGCCATCTCGATGAGACGCGGCCAGGAACCCTTCAGCACATAGAAGTGCCGCAGGCACATCGCGCCGACGCGCCCAAAAGAAAACGTGGCGAAAGAAAACGCGTTCATGCGGCGGTCTCCGCGCGGCGGTCGCGGGCGATGTCGAGGAACACTTCCTCGAGATTCTGCCGGCT
>DASZYM010000455.1:0-3217 GCA_035545355.1 Dongiaceae bacterium | reverse complement strand
TCGAGGGCCGAGACGGCGGAATCGATCGTGTCGTCCGCCGCCGGCTGCTCGGAGTGGTAGACCTTGCTGACCACCAGCGCGTCGGTGTCCTCGTCGATCAAGGAGAGCTCGAGTTCGATGACGCCGGTGCTCTTCTTGTTCACCACGGCCTGCTCCAGGCGCTTGATGTCGCCCTGGATGCGGTAGGCGCCGCCGATCCGGAGCTCGCTCGGCACCACCTTGTCGGCGGCACCGGCGGAGCGCAAATAAGCGATCGCCTGGTCGCGCAGCATCGCGGCCGGAACGTCGGTCCAATAGGCGTAGTTACGCTGCTCGAGCTTGACGCCGTTGGCGGTGAAGAGCAGCGGGCGCTCGCCGGCGACGCCGTCGGCGGAGAACGGCACCACTTCCAGCACGCCCTTGATCGGATTGGCGACCTTCTCGGCCGCGGCCGGCACCACCAGGCGGAAATACTGCTCCTTCGGCACCGGCGGCGCGGCGCAGGCCGAGAGCGCCAGGGCGGCGATGAGCAGGGTCGCGCGGATCATCATGGCCTTCATCTCGCTCCCCCGACTCACTGGCCCTGGACGGGCTTCAAGCCCTTGTCGGCCTCTGGGCTGCCGCCGCCGAGCAGCAGGCCCGGATTCTGCCGGATCAGGCGGCTGAACTCGTTCATGTTGCGGGTCGTGCCCTCGAGATTGTTGGTGATGGCGTCGATGTTCTGCGACACGGTGCGCAGGATGTATTCGAGATCCGCCGTGGACTTGTCGACGTTCTTGCCGTTGCGGTCGACCATGCCGTGGATCGACTTGGCGACCTGGTTGACCTCGACCGAGAGCAGGTTGAGCTGCTGCAAGGTCTGGTCGGCGCTGTGGCTGGCGGTGTCGAGATTGTCGAGGATCGCATCGACCTTCTTCACATTGCCGTCGGAGAGCACCTTCTTGAGCTGGGCCACGCTGTCCTGCAGGCCGCCGGTCAGCGCCGTCACCTGGGTGCTGATATCGTCGAGATGGCCGTTGGCGTTGTCCACCAGGGTCCGGACGTCGCCGCCGACGCCGCCGATCTGGCTGTTGGCGGTGTCGGTCAGGGTCTTGATCGAGGTTTTCAACTGGTCGAGCAGCGGCACCACGCCGGTATCGAGCAGCACGCCGATCCGGCCGGCGAGACCCGACATCAGGGCGAACATGTCGCCGGCGCCGGTGCCCGGGATGTCGCCGCCGACCGCGATGGTCTCGGCCGCCTTGCCGCCGCCGATATCGATGGTCTTGGCGGCGAGGAAGCTCGAGGCGCGGATCCCGGCCTTGGAATCGACCGGGAATTTCCAGCCCTGGCGCACGCTGATATGGACGCCGAAGGTGTATTTGCCGTCCTGATAGACCGGATCGATGGAATCGACCTGGCCGATCGGGAAGCCTTCGTAGCGCACCACCGTGCCGTATTTGATGTCGGTGACGTTGTCGAACATCACGCGATAGGGGTCGCGGGGACCGGTGCGGCCGGCGATCAACGCCACGGCCACCACCAGGGCGACCACCATGGCGGAGACGAAGACGCCCACCGTCACATAGCTGATGGAATAGTTCCGCATCGATCCAGAATTCCCCTTTGCGCTTAGTCCCCGCCGGCGCGGTTCAGGTTCGAACCGATACCGGCCTTTCCGCTGTCTTCCGATCGGGCTTCCCCGGTCAGGCCTCTCCCGTCAGGCGCCGCAGATATTCCGCCGCATCCACTTCCTCCTCGACGGCCCGCCGGTTGAGCAGGTTCTGGACGCGCTCATTGGTCGAGTTGCGGATCTGCTCGACCCGCTCGGTGGCCAGGATATGGCCCTGGTCGAGGATCGTGATCCGGTCGGCGATCTTGAAGGCGCTCTCGACGTCGTGGGTCACCACCACGACGGAGATGTCCATCGCCTCGCGCAGCTTCAGGATCAGGTCGTCGAGCGCGGAGGAGACGACCGGATCGAGGCCCGACGATGGCTCGTCGAGGAAGAGCAGCTTCGGGTCCATGACGATGGCGCGGGCGATCGAGGCGCGCTTCACCATGCCGCCCGAGAGCGCCGAGGGCATCAGGTCGCCGAAGCCGGAGAGGTTCACGACCTCCAGCTTCAGGTTGGCCATGATGTCCATGGTCTTCTCTTCGAGATCGGTCAGCTCGCGCAAGGGCAGCTTCACGTTCTCCGCCACGCTCATGGAGCTGAACAGCGCGCCGAACTGGAAGGCGACGCCGATGCGGCGCTTCAGGTCCAGCAGCTCGCCCGCCTTGAGCGCGCCGAGATCCCGGTCCAGCAGCTTCACCTTGCCGGGCTGCGGCGGCATCAGGCCGACCAGATGGCGGAGCAAGGTGGTCTTGCCCGAGCCGGAGCCGCCCATGATCACCATGATCTCGCCGGCGCGGACATCGAGGTTGATGTCGAACAGGACCTGGCGCGGGCCGAAATGGAAGTCGAGATGATCGACCTCGACCACTTTCGGCCGCGCCTGCAGCTCCTCTTCGCTGGGCCGCGTGACATGGGCTTCCGCCCGCAGGTCCTTGAGATGGTGATTGAACTCGGCCGCGGTTTCCATCACTTCACCGCGTCGTCAAGTAGGCGAAGATCATGTCGGTCACCACGATCATGCAGATGGACTGCACGACCGACCAGGTGGTGACGCGGCCGACGCCTTCGGCGCCGCCGGAGACGCTGGAGCCGTTGACCACGGCGACCAAGGCGATCAGCACGCCGAACAGGCCGGCCTTGCCGATGCCGTGATAGACATCTCCGACATGCAGCACGCTCAACGAATCGTGCACGAAGGCGCCGAAAGACGAGTTGAGCGCCGCCGAGACGTAGAGGCCGGCGGTAAGCTCCGAGACCAGGTTCGCCCACATCGCGAGGCAAGGCAGCATGATGGCGAGCGCGATCACCACCGGCGTCACCAGATAGCGCACCGGGTTGATGCCCATGACCTGGAGCGCGTCCACTTCCTGGTTGATGGTCATGGTGGCGAGCCTGGCCGCGATTGCCGAGCCGGAACGGCCGGCGACCAGGATCGCCATGATCAGCGGCGAGAATTCGCGCACCACCGAGAGCGCGATGCCGATATAGGCGTAAGCCTCGGCGCCGAAGATGCCGAGGGAGTAGAGCGACTGGATCGCGAGCATCAGCCCGATCGTGCCGGAGAGCAGGGTCGCGATCGGCAAGGCCGCGACGCCGATCTGATGCATCTCATGGAAGACCGCACGGATCCGAACCGGCTGG
>DASZYM010000454.1:0-6744 GCA_035545355.1 Dongiaceae bacterium | reverse complement strand
CTTCGATGAAGCGGTGGTTGTTGTCCTCGGTCGCCGTGATCGACACGAGGCCGAGCAGGAACTTGCCGTCGGCCTGGGCCGGGAAGGCGAGCGCGCCGACTGCGACCGAAGCCAGCAAGGCGGAAGCGGCGACCGTGCGGACGCCGGAAATCGCACGACGATTCATGGACATGTCCTCCCCATAAAGGCCCCGCATGCGGGCCATACTCCCTTTCGTCCCTTGCTATGTCGGCGGAACGTTTAGCTAATCGTTTCAGAATGTGCTTGAGGGGACAAGGGGAATCTTCGAAACTTGGCCCGCCTCACGATAAGCGCTCCGGAAACGAAGCCGCGGGCGCGGCGGTTCAGGGATTTCGTTTTTATGGCGACGATGAAGGATGTGGCCCGGCTTGCCGGGGTCTCGATTGCGACCGTTTCGGCGACCGTCAACCGCAGCGCCTTCGTCAGTCCCGAGCTCCGGCGCCGCGTCGGCGAGGCGATCCACGAGCTCGGCTATGCGCCCGACGGCATCGCCCGCAGCCTGAAGCGCGGCCGCACCCAGCTCATCGGGCTGATCGTCGCCGATATCACCAACGCCTTCTTCACCGAGCTCGTGCATGTGATCGAGGCGGCGATCCAGGAAGCGGGCTATTCGGTGCTGCTCTGCGACACCGACGAGGATTTCGCGAAGGAGCGGGACTATCTCAAGATCCTGCGCACCCATCGCGTCGATGGTGTGATCCTGGCGCCGACCGGACAGCCCGGCGACTACGCCGCCTTCCAATCGCTGGAGCAGCGCCTGCCGCTGGTCCTGGTCGACCGCGTGCTGAGCGAGCTCAACGCCGATACCGTAACCGTAGACAATGTCGCGGCGGCGTTCGAGGCGACCGCCCATCTGCTCGATCTCGGCCATCGCGAGATCGCCAGCGTGACCGGGCCGCTGCATCTGACCTCGGCGCAGGATCGGCTGCGCGGCTTTCGCACCGCGTTGCAGCAGCGCGGCATCGCCGCGCGCGAGGAGTTCATCCGCTCCGGCGCATTCCGCGAGGAAGAGGCGATGGCGGCAGCGCTCGACCTGCTCAAGGGACCGAACCGTCCCTCGGCGATCTTCGTCGCCAACAACCACATGATGATCGGCGTGATGCGCGCGATCAGCCAGCTCGATCTCAACTGCCCGCGGGACGTCTCGATCGTCGGCATCGACGACTTCCCCTGGGCCAATGCCTTCAAGCCGCGCCTGACCCTGGTGCGCCAGCCGGTCGAGGAGATCGGCAAGACCGCCGTGCGGATGCTGCTGGAGCGGCGCAAGGATGACGCCGAGCGCCCGCCGGTCCATCACGTGCTGAAGCCGACTTTGGTCGTCCGCGATTCCTGCGCGCGGTTCCAGGCGGCATAGCCGATGTCGGCGCCCGATCTCGTCTGTCTCGGCGAGCCGCTGGTCGAGTTCAACCAGCTTCCCGACGGCGGTCTCTACCAGGCCGGTTTCGGCGGCGACACGTCGAACACGGCGATCGCCGCCGCGCGCCAGGGTGCGCGTGCCGGCTATCTCACGATCCTCGGCCAGGACGAGTTCGGCGATCTCCTGGACGCGCTCTGGGCACGCGAGGGTGTCGATGCCGGCCGGGTGAAGCGCGATGCGGCGGCGCCGACCGGCATCTATTTCGTGACCCACAGCGCCCGGGGCCATCACTTCCACTATTACCGCGCCGGTTCCGCGGCGAGCCGGATGACGCCCCAGGGCCTGCCGCGCGACTACATCGCCGCGGCGAAGATCCTGCATGTCTCGGCGATCAGCCAGGCGATCTCGGAGACGGCCTGCGAGACGGTGCTGGCGGCGATGGACATCGCGCGCGCCGCTGGCCTTCGCACCTGCTTCGACACCAATCTCCGGCTGAAGCTCTGGCCGCTGGACCGCGCGCGCGAGGCGATCGACTCCGCGATCCGGCGCGCCGACATCCTGCGCCCGGCGCTGGACGACGCGCAGGTGCTGACCGGCCTCGAGGATGCCGATGCGATCCTCGACCGCTTCCTCGGCATGGGGCCCAGGCTCGTCGCCATGACGATGGGCCGGGACGGAGTCCTGCTGGCCGACGGCGAGCAGCGTCATCATATCCCGGCGCATCGGGTGCAGGCGGTCGACGCGACGGGGGCGGGCGACACCTTCAACGGCGCCTTCCTCGCGCGCCTGATCGCCGGCGATCCGCCGCTGGAAGCGGCGCGCTATGCCAATGCCGCGGCGGCGCTGCAGACCACCGGCTACGGCGCGGTCGCGCCCATGCCGCGGCCCGATGCGGTCCGGCGCTTCCTGGCGGAACAGGCCGCCCGACTCACGCAATGAGACGTCGGCGCGGGCCTGCACGGCCGGATTCGGACCGGGTTCGACTTTTTGCGGCCCGCCTCTTGTCATCCCGGCTCGGGAGTCTCAGATTTAAATCGCAGGAACGCGAACAGCCGGGGAGGGAAGAGCGATGTCGGTCGCTGCAATTCTCCGGGGCAAGCCGGACCGTTTGATCGGGCTGGAGGAAGACCGCAGCCTTGCGGAGGCCACCCAGCTTCTGACCCGCGAACGGATCGGCGCCCTGATCGTTCGAAACAAGGCCGGTGACATGATCGGCATCCTGTCGGAGCGCGACATCGTCCGCGCCATCGCCAAGGACGGTGCCGCCGTGATCGACCGGCCGATCTCCAGCATGATGACCAAGGAGGTCGTCTGCGTGACGCCGGAGGACGAGATCGGCGAGGTGATGTCGCTCATGACCGAGCGGCGCTTCCGCCATCTCCCGGTGAAACGCGGCGCCAGGCTGATCGGCATGGTCTCGATCGGCGACGTGGTGAAGCAGCGCGTCGAGGAGGCCGAAGGCGAAGCGCAGCAGCTCCGCGAATACATCGCGAGCTAGTGCCGCGGCCTCGTGCCGGTTCTGCCGTCGCCTTCGACCGGGGGACACGGGCAGGGTGCGTGCATGTCAAAGCCCACGTGCGTGAAGATCGTGGAAGGCTAAGCACGTCGTCACCGCTCCGCCCCAAGATGGGGCGGTAAGGTGGGGTTGACTGCAGCCTGAGCGCCTGCCGTCAATGTACCGCAAGAAGATCCAATGCTTGCCTTGCGCGCCTCACTCCGCCGCTGGCTGCAGCGGGATCAGCCGTGTCTGCGGAAGGGTGACGCGGACCGTGGTGCCGCGGCCGGGCTTGCTGGAGACTTCGATCCGGCCCTGATGCAGCTCGATCAGGTTCTTGCAGATCGCGAGGCCCAGGCCCGCGCCTTCCTGCTGCGGGTGGGCGGCGCGGTTGACCTGCACGAAGGGCTCGAAGACGTGCTCCAGGTCCTTCTCGCTGATGCCGATGCCGCTATCGGCGACCGCGAGCACCAGGTTGCCGGAGACGTCGAGCTCCGCCGAGATCGTCACCGTGCCGCCGCTCGGCGTGAACTTCACCGCATTGGTGGCGAGGTTCAACAGCACCTGCGTCACCCGCCGCTGATCGCCGTTCAAGGCCGGCAAGCGTTCGGCGATCTCCGTCTTGAGGCGCAGGCCGCCGCGCTGGGCGCGCTCGCTGATCATGTGGACGCAATGCTCGCACATCGCCGGGACGTCGATCGGCGTCTCGACGAGCTGCACCGTGCCGGAATCGATCTTCGAGTAGTCGAGGATCTCGCTGATCAGGCCGTAGAGATGCTGCGCGCTGACCAGGATGTCGCCGGCATATTCGGCGATCTTGCCGTGCTCGGGCTCGGCCCAGCGGTCGCGCATGATCTGGGCGAAGCCCATGATCGCGTTCAGCGGCGTGCGCAGCTCGTGGCTCATATTGGCCAGGAACTCCGACTTGGCGCGGTTCGAGGCTTCCGCCGCGCGGCGCGCCACCATGAGCTGGCGCTCGAAATTCTTGCGCTGGGTGATCTCCTGGACGGTGCCCTCGTAGTAGAGCGGCTTGCCGGCGTCGTCGCGCACCAGCCGCGCATTCTCCTGCACCCAGATCCGCTCGCGGGTCTTGTGGCGATAGACCTCGGATTCGAAGTTGCGCACCTCGCCGTCGCGGTTCATCAGGTCGACGAATTCCTGGCGCCGTTCGGGCTGGACATACCATTCCGTGGCGATGTCGCGGACCGAGAGGATCAGCTCCTCCGGCACGCTGTAGCCGTTGAGCTCGGCCAACGCCCGGTTGGCCACCATCATGCGGCCCTCGATCGAGCTGATGTAGACGCCTTGCAGCGCATTGTCGATGATGCTGCGGTAGCGCGCCTCGGCCTCGCGGAAGGCCCGCTGCGACTGCACCAGGTCGGTCACATCGACCATCGTGCCGAGGATCGCCGCGTTGCCGTTGCCGTCCCGGGTGAGCGTGGTCGAATCGGAGATCCAGAAGCGCGAGCCGTCGCGCCGCAGCATCTCGCAGATATGATTGGCGACCCGGCCGCTGCGCTTCAGCTCGGCGATATGCCAGTCCCGGTCGGCCGGGCGCACGTAAAGGCGCTGATTGTCCCGGCCGATGGAGGTGCACAGGTCGGCCGGCGAATCGTAGCCGAACATCCGCGCCATGGCCGGATTGGCCTCGATGACGCCGCCTTCGATCAAGGTTTGGTAGACGCCGATCTCCGAGTGCTCGAAGATCTCACGATATATTCTTTCGCGGTCCAACTCGGTCCCCTATCCGCGCTCGGAGCATTTTTAGCGGGAAGCCGGTGCTTTAGGAAGCATTACCCGGGACTTGGCCGTCCGAAATGGCATGGCACTTGCGATGTCTCAGGCGGAATCGCGTCTGGAGGCGCTCGACATGTCTTTGGTGAACAGATCGGCCGGATCGGCCCGGAAACGACCGGCAGAACTTGCCGGGCCGGGCGACTCGCGCGGGAGGCGGCAGCCATGACCCCGTCCTTGTTTCCGAGTCAGTCGATCCAGGCCCAATCGATCCAGGCCGGCGGGCAGACCATCCAGCCGGAAGTCCTGGCCTCGATCCAGCAGGCCAGCGCCAATACCGGCATGGACTTCTCCTACCTGATGGCCCAGGCCTCGCGGGAGAGCAGCTTCGATCCCACCGCCAAGGCCGCGACCAGCAGCGCCTCCGGCCTCTATCAGTTCGTCGAGCAGACCTGGCTCGGCGAGTTCCAGCAGCACGGCGCGGAATACGGCTACGGCGATCTCGCGAGCCAGATCGTCAAGCATTCCGACGGGCATTACAGCGTCTCCAACCCGACGGTGCGCAAGCAGATCCTCGATCTGCGCAAGGATCCGTCGATGAACGCCGCCATGGCGGCCGAGCTCGCGGCCGACAACAAGACCAAGATGGAGAAGACGCTCGGCCGCTCGGTCAGCTCGACCGATCTCTATCTCGCGCATTTCCTGGGGCTGAGCGGCGCGCTGCATTTCATCCGCACCATGGAGAGCAGCCCGAACACGACCGGGGCCGCCATGTTCCCGCGGGCGGCCGCCGCCAACAATTCGGTGTTCTACACCAAGGACGGCCGCGCGCTGACCGTCAGCGAGATCTACGGGAAGATCGAGGCCAACATGACCTCGAGCCAGGCGGCCTTCGCGTCGCTGAGCACCACGCCGACCGGGACCGCCGTCGCTTCGGCCTCGGCGCCCAGCTCCGCCGTCGCCGGTGCGAGCGGGACGTTGCAGGGCTTCAGCAATCCGGGGAGCATCCTCTCGCCGCTGATGCTGGTGACCCTGGCGGCTCTGCCTTCGGCGCCGGAAGCCGAGCAGCAGACGCAGTCCCAGGCCATCTCGCCCAAGCACGGCGCGATCCACACCAGCAGCCATCTTGGCCGTACAATCAACCCGATGGCGGCTTTGGGTCTCGGCTGAGGTTAGGAGCGCGTCACCCGCAAGCGCGCGCTATTCGCTGCGCCCTTCGAGCATCTTGCGGCCGGCATCGGTCAGCTTGCAGACCAGCCAGTCGGGCTTCAGCGGGTTGGTGAACCAGGGCTCGGCCCAGCCATGGTCGATGCAGAAGCGCACGGTGCGGCTGCTGACCTTCTGTCCCCATTCGTCGAACAGCGGCAGCTTGCCGCCGGGCTGCTTCAGGCCGCGCGCCAGCCAGGCGATCTCCACCGCATGGGGGTGATCGTTCTTTACCGCTATCGTCAGACCGCGCGCCATGTGCTCCCCCATAATCATCCCGTCCTGACGATACAAAAGTTTCTTTCAAAAGCCAATAGTTATCCGACGAAGCTAAAGTCCTAGCCGAGGAATTTCGATGGCCGGGCACCGGTCCATCACCACGTTGAGCCCGGCGGCGCGCGCCTTGGCGGCGGCCGGTTCGTTGATGACGTCGAGCTGCATCCAGACGGTCTTCGCGCCGATCTCGATCGCCTCCAGGGCGGGGGCGGCCGCGGCTTCGGAATTGCGGAAGATGTCGACCATGTCGATGCGTCCGGTCTCCGCCTGCGGGATCTCCTTGAGCGAAGCATATACCCGCTCGCCGTTCAGAGTCTGCCCGGCCAGACCGGGATTGACGGGGATAACTTTGTAGCCGCGGCGTTGCAGGAAGCGCATCACGCCATGGCTCGGCCGTTCCGGTTTCGGGCTGGCCCCGACGAGGGCGATGACCTTGGTGCCGGTCAGGATGTTGCGGAGGAAATCGTCGTCATAGCGCGCGGTCATCAGCAGCCTTTCCATTCCGGCTTGCGCTTCTCGAGGAAGGCGTCGATTCCCTCGGCGGCGTCCAGCGCCATCATGTTCTCGGTCATGACCGTGCTGGCATAGCGATAGGCCTCGGCAAGGTCGAGCTCCGCCTGTCGATAAAAGGCCTGCTTGCCGATTTTCAAGGTCA
>DASZYM010000453.1:0-2234 GCA_035545355.1 Dongiaceae bacterium | reverse complement strand
CGCCGAAGCCCCTGAGCGTAGGCGGATCCAGAAAGCCGCCCCGTCTTCCCCTGGACGGGGCGGTCTCGTTGGGCGAGGTCGAGTTTCCGTTGCCGCTCAACACCTTACGCTGAGCGCTTTTGCGCGTTTCGCAGCCTTCCTGTCTTGACCCTGACCGGGCAGGCGGTCATCTTGGGCCTTCGGTCGCCTCGGGGAACAAAGGCATCTTGGGCGGCCATCGACGGACATCGCATTGCAGGTGAGCGTGGACACCCTGACCAACGACCCCGGACGCGGCGCGTCCCCGGCCGAAGCGGCGGCGGCCCCGCATGTTTCCGGCGATGCACCCGGCCTCGATCATGCGGCGGTGCCGGCGACCTCTTTGCTGCGGCCCCACGGCCGCAAGCGGCTCAGATTCTCCCAGCTCTATGCCTGGCATCTGAAGCCCTTCGTCTGGCGCCTGTTCCATCCGGGCGGCACGCCGGAGGAATACTACGCGCGCAGCATCGCCGGCCGCGTCTCGCGCGGCGATCATCCGGCGATCGGCGCCCAGGCGCGCAGCGTGCGCGCGCCGACCGAGCTGCTCGACATCCTGCTGACCCACGGCCTCCAGCCCGGGCATGTGGTGGTCGATTACGGCTGCGGCAGCTTCCGCCTCGGCAAGGCGCTGATCGAGCATCTCGAGCCCGGCCGTTACTGGGGCCTCGACGTGATCGACGAGTTCCTGGAAAGCGGCATGGCCCTGCTCGAGCCGGAGCTCAAGGCGGCGAAGCGTCCGAACGCCCGCGTGATCTCGCCGGAGAGCCTGGCCGAGACCGCCGCCGCCCGGCCCGATTTCATCATCTCCTGGCATGTCTGTTCCAAGGTGCCGCCGTCGCGCCTTGCCGATTATTTCGGCAAGATCGTCGCGCTGATGGGCCCGGTCAGCCTGGCGCTGGTGCACTTCCCGGAATCGGAGCGGCGCCTGCGCCAGTCCCGCTTCTCCTGGTCGGAGAACCGCGCGGCCATCGCCGGCGCGCTCCGCCAAGTCGATCCCGGCCTCGACGTGCGCTTCGTCCCGATCACCGAGCAGGTGGTCCGCGGCGTCCGCCAGACCATGGTCGAGATCCGCCGCAAAGGCTGATTCGCCGCGCCGGTTTCCGGGAACCGGATCGCCGATCGTCGATTTTCACGGCATGGTGATGCCGGGAACCCGCCCCGGCGCCGTATCAGTCTCGAGCTATCCATGGAGGCTCTCGTGCGATTGCCCAAATTCCGGCCCGCTCTGCTGGCCATCCCGATGATCGTGCTGGGCGTGGGCGCTCTGCGCGCCGATCCGATCCCGCAGAACGTGCTCGACGACAATATGAAGAGCTGCAACCAGTCCTGCACCGCTGCCGGCAAGACCCAGAGCCAGTGCAACGCCTATTGCACCTGCAGCGTCGATTCGATCGAGGAGAAGTTCACCAGCGCCGAATATTCGACCATGAACACGGCGATCCAGTCCAAGCAGCCGATCCCGCAAGGCGCGCAGGACAAGCTGCAGGGCATCGTCGATTCCTGCAAGGCGAAGACGCTCAATCCCTGATCAGAGCTCGAACGGCTTGGGGTCTATGAAGCGCTTCACCACATTGGCGGTGATGCGGCTGACATTGTTCTTGTAGCCGTCATGCGAGAGCGACGCCGCCCAGGAGATCGAGCTGGTCGAGAACACGGCGCCGCCCTTGGGCGTCTCGAAGAACATCATGTCGCAGCGCACGAACGGACAGGTCTCGCCGTCGATCGCCGAGTGGGAGTGGTTGAACTCCTCCTTCACCCAGTGATAGCTGGCGCGGAACTCGGTCGCCTCGGCCACGATCAGCGCATGGCGCGGCGTGCCGAGCGCATGATCGGCGCGGTCGATCTCCCAGCCCGCGGCGCCGCCGCCCAGGATGCCGAAATCGCCGATCGCCTCGTCCTTGCCCACGCCCTCGAAGATGAAGGCGGCGCGGGGATCGAAGCTCTCGGGCCGCCGGCGGTATGAGCTGGAGCTGTCGAAGCCCTGGGCGGTGAAGCCGGAGCCGACCAGGAGGTTCGGTGCGCGCTCCATGCGCCGCCACAATCCGCCGAGCTCGCCGGAGAAGTTCATGTAGTACTCGCCGCCCTCGGAGATCCAGCCGCGCATCCCGTCCTCGGCGCGGCGATGCTCGATGACGCCGGGCAGCTCCGGATTATAGGCGATGCGCCAGTAGAAGCCGTTGGCGCCCATATAGATGAGGCGCCCGCCGAGATCGGTG
>DASZYM010000452.1:0-2314 GCA_035545355.1 Dongiaceae bacterium | reverse complement strand
ATCCGCGATGCGGCGGCGGTCGATGCGATGATCGCGGCGATCTGGGAGAAGGGGCCGCTCGACGCGCTGGTCAACAATGCCGCCGGCAATTTCATCGCCCGCAGCGAGGAGCTGTCGCCGCGCGCGGTCGATGCGGTGCTCGGCATCGTGCTCCATGGCAGCGCCTATGTGACCTTGGCCTGCGGCAAGCGCTGGCTGGCGGAGAAGCACACGGCGGCGGTGCTGTCGATCATCACCACCTATGCCTGGACCGGCTCGGCCTATGTCGTGCCCTCGGCGATGGCGAAGGCCGGCGTGCTGGCGCTGACGCGGAGTCTCGCGGTGGAATGGGGCGGGCGCGGCGTGCGGTTGAATGCGATCGCACCCGGGCCGTTCCCGACGCCGGGTGCCTGGGAGCGGCTGGTGCCGCGGGCCGATCTCGCCGCGACGTTCGAGACCCAGAACCCGCTGCGTCGCGTCGGCAAGCATGAGGAGCTCGCCAATCTCGCGGCGTTCCTGCTGGCGAAGGAATCCGGCTATATCAATGGCGAGGTCGTGACGATCGACGGCGGCGAATGGCTGCAGGGCGCCGGCCAGTTCAACTTCCTCGGCAAGAAGATGACCGACGCCGATTGGGAAGCGCTACGGCCCAAAAAGAAGTGACGGAGTATAAAATCAAACGTCATTGCCGGGCTTGACCCGGCAATCTTGCGCCGACTGGAACCAGATGCCCCGGTCAAGCCCGGGCATCACGTGCGAACTAATCCCGCCGCAAGCCTTCGAGCGCCAGGTCGCCGGTCTCGACCGCGTGCCGCAGAGCACTCAGCGCGCGTTCGACTTCCTCGTACATGAAGCGCGACCGCTCCAGGAAGCGGATGTCCGTCTCGGCGATCGGGCCATGATCGGCGGCGGTCAGGTCCAGCGCCTGCGCGAGATAGCGGCCCTTGAGCTTCGCGGCGAGGCGGGCGAGGCGCTGCACCTCGGCCGGGGTCGCGCCGACGACGGCGCCGCTGATCTCGGAGCGGGTGAAGGCGCGGATGTCCGCCGCCAGGTGGTAGAGGTACTGGCCGGTGGTCGGCGCATTGGCCAGCATCTGCGCGCGCTTGGCGGCGCCGGTCGCACCGCGCGCCGCGGCGAGCTCGGTGCCAGGCGAACGCAGGGTCGGGCCGTTGGTATTGGCGGGCTTCAGGCTGGGATTGCGCTTGGCAAGGGTGGGCTCCTCGCCGTCGCCTCGGCCGAACATCGAGAGCATGGACTGGACTCCGCGAAAGCGGGCCCAATGCCCGCGGGCTTCGCGATGCAACTCCCATGCCGCGGGATCGGCAGCTTAACTCTTTGGAAATATTGGGGTATATGAGGGGTAGCCTCGCCGCCCGGCAAGGCTTGCCGCCTCGGCTAGGCGAAGACGAACTGGTCCTTGCCGCGGGTCTTGGCGCTGGCCAAAGCCTCGAAGGCCTTGCCGATCAGCATATCGGCATTCTCCGCGCTGGTCGGGTAGAGCGAGATGCCGAGATTGGCGCGGAAGCTACGCTCGATCTCGCCCAGGGCGAAGGGCTTGGCCAGCTCCTGCATGATCTTCTCGGCGACGATCTGGATGTCTTCCACCCGCGGCATTGACTCGACCAGGATCGCGAGCTGATGGTGCTCGAACCGGGCGACGGTGTCGCTCGCGCGCAGCACGCCGGAGACGCGCTCCGCGGCGATATGGATCACGGTATCGCCGATCGTATCGGTGCCGTCGGGCGGCAGGTCGCCGAGCTCCACCAGGAGCAGCGCGAAGAAGTCCCGGTTGCGCTTGGCGCGCCGAGCGGCGAGGCCGAGGATCTCCCAGAACAGGAATTGGGTGGCGAGGCCGGTGCCCGGATCGAACAGGCGCGGGGTGCGGCGCTTGTTCCCGCCGCCGGCGGAAATGACGTAGCGGATCGCGCGCCGCAGGCCGCGCGGCGTCGTCTCCTCCTCGAACAGGCAGTCGGCGGCGCCTGAGCGTTTCAGCGACTGCTCCATCCCGGCATCGAGCGCGCCGGTGAGGGCGACGACCGGTCCCAGCGCCGCCATCGACGCGACGACGCCCTCGGCCTTGGTGATGCCGGCCTCGAGCAGCGGCTTCAGGTCCAGCAGGACGGCGTCGAAGGCATCCCGGTCGGCGCTGCCGGCGAGATCGGCCGGCCGTGCGACGCTGCGGACGATATAGCGGTCTTCGGTGAAGCTCGTGCACAGGCGCTCGACGGCGTTGTTCACCGGCGCGGCATCGGATACCACCAACAGGCGGATGATGCGGGGAAGTTCCGAACGGGCCATGACCTTCTTTCCTACACCAAACTGGCATTGTCGGTTT